>JAFDIX010000969.1 GCA_019307805.1 Deltaproteobacteria bacterium
TGCCCCTCATCCAGAGAGGTTCGGGCGTTGTTTCACCCAACCACGCCGGCAATACCCCGTATCCGGCCATTTATGATATTATCATTAAGGGTATAATATGATCCCCGGAAGGTCCCGCCAAGGTAATATTCTATCGCCTCGTAACTGAATCCTGCGACTAACTCCTGTTTGACATCCGGGATCATGACCTCCTTTTCCCTGTTAGGAAAGTTTTCAATTCCCGTCCTGACAATCTTTTTTGCATCCTCAAATGCGGTATGCTCGTCAAATTCAATATGAATCGTATCACCTGATTCTATCCTTGCCTTCGGGCTAGTTGTAATGATCTTGGTGTGAAAACATTGCGCCACATTGGCAATTGCTTCCATTATACACTGTACATCCACAACCATGGCGTCCACGGCGCCAGTAATAATGGCCAACTCCTGCTGCAAAAAGTCACCACAAAGAGGAATTCCGTGCCGCATAAGAAGTTCATTGGCCGTACAGCATATGCCGCTTAACTGGATACCCTTAGCCCCTTTCTGTTTGGCCAAATCTATCATCTCAGGGAGTTCGGCAGCCTGCACAATCATCTCACTCAAAAGAGGCTCATGCCCGTGTATTACAATATTCACATGGTCTTCCTTCATAACCCCCAGATTGGCCGTGCTTTTTACGGGATACGGACAACCAAAAAGCACATCCTGCAAGTCAGTCGCTATCATGGAACCGCCCCAGCCATCTCCAATGGCTGCACGGCTGAATTGTTCAGTAAGGTTCTCGTAGTGCTGGTCCACGCCAATATGTGTCCGGTGCATGATCTCTACGATTTCCCGATCAATTCCCCTTGGAGCAACACCCAGTTTTCTCCAAAGCTCATAACGGGCTTTAGGTGCCCTCTTTATTGTGCAGACCTCTCCTGACTGCTGGCCCCACTGTGCCAGTGCATTTTCCCCGACTTCTACTGCAATCTCATCTATATCCCGGTCAAGGATCTCGCCATTTTCCCCTTCAACTGAGATGTCCACACCGTAATCAGGAGCGATTTCAAGAAGTTTTTTGGTATCCTTGATGTGATAGTCTTCTGTCTCTTTCCTGGCCGCCGCCAGGAATGTCTCAGTAACGCCCCTTCCGTGGTCCGAATGCGCGGCTGCCCCGCCTGCCACCATCCTTGCAAAGTTTCTTGCAGCAATGGTTTGGGCCGTTGCGCCACACAGTCCTTTGCGGGTATCCTCGCCTTCTATACCACTTTTTGGTAAAGGCAGCCTGCACGGCCCCTGTGCGCAATTCTTGCAACAGGTCCCCTGTACGCCTATATTACACGGTTTCATGGTCTGAGCCCTGTCAAAGATGGTCTCAACCTCCATCTCCCTGGCCCTCACAATCATCTGTTGGCTCGCCACATCTAAGGCCAGATCTTCAGGCCTGGGCGGCTGCTTTACCTTCTTCACAACAACTTTCTTGACTTCTTCCGTAGCCATTTTGAGGTTCCTCCTCTATTCTCTTTAGGTTTGCATTTTCAATTATACACGCTTGTGTATACGGTTAACCTTATCCATCAACCTATCTACCAAGTTAAACTGCTTTTCAGATGCCGTCTTGGGTCTCTTTTTACCCTTACGGGTTGTTACCTTAGCTTCTTGCTCTGTCATTTCGAGACTCCTCCAATTTTCTTTTATTGAATCTCCCCTATACACGCTTGTGTATACGCTCGAGACTCCTCATTAATTTTTCCACCTGGTTGAGCTGCTGCTTGGCCGCTGTCTTGGGAATCTCTTCCCCTTTCTAGGGCCCTCTGGAGCCTAAGTGCTTGTAAATCTTCGGTTTCCTTTGTTCGTGCGTCCGCCTTGGCCTTGGTCTCCGCCCTGGCCTTAGCCTCTTCCTCGGCTTTGGCTTCCGCCTCTGCCTTGGCCTCTTCCTCAGCCTTTTTCTTGGCCTCTTCTTCAGCCCTGGCTTTAGCCTGTGCCTTGGCCTCTTCCTCCGCCTTTAACTTTGCCTCTGCGTCTTCCTTTGAATCCACTTCTGAAGAAAATAAATCTTTGGGCTCACTTTCAAAAAGGTCTTTTGCCATTATTCAATACCTCCCAGTTTCTTCAGTGTTTGTTCAATAGTCATACTATGCTTTTTGGCTGTGTGCTCAATATCATCCTTATTGCAGCCAAGTTTCTTAAATAATTCCTCAAGTTTTATACCAAGCTTCTCAGCTACAGCTTCTATCTCGTCAACTGGTTCTGGTTGGGCTTTCTTTTCCATCTCAGGAGCAGGCTTTTCCTCTTTCTTCTCTGGCTTTGGAGCGGCCTCTTTTTTCTCAGGTTTGGCTGCCTTTGGTTTCGGGGCGGCTTCCGGTTCACCGAAGTCCAGATTCGGCTCAGGTGAAAGGGAAATAAGATCAGCCTCTTGAGCCTCCAAACGCTTTGAGACCTCCTTTACATCACTGGCCATGCCACCGTTGATCATCAGATCAATAAAAGCGCGTGTCAAGCGCACGGTTTCAGGATGCCTCAGAATGACCACATCGGATCCACCCATGAGATAACATACCGCCGCA
>JAFDIX010000970.1 GCA_019307805.1 Deltaproteobacteria bacterium
AGGGCAGATGAAATCTGTGCCGAATGCAACCACTTCCTCAAAAAAAGGGCCGCCCCGGAGCAACACTCCGGCACCCATCAGCTCCTGAAGAAGGGCAAGCTCATCATTTCCTGACCATATGCATAATTTCTTTTTTTCAGCCGTTTCATGATGCATTCCTTTGGCTCCCCAGGGCGAACAAGGTGAAAGAGATGTAAGGGTTTTTTAAAATGGTTACCCAATTCTCTGAAATATCTATGGCTTCTTTCCTCACCGCAGGTATTGCCATAGTGCTGGCATTGCTGACAGTGCGGCGCCGAAAGGCGCCGGGCAATGTTGCCCTGAGGCAGCGGCTGTTGACATGACCTGGAAGGTCTTCTGGGGCAAATCGGAGTATTTCGGCATTGTGAGCGTTCCTGTTCTCTGGTTCCTGTTTGTATTTCAATACACACGCACGGACAGGTGGTTGACATCCCGCAACGTGGCCCTGCTGTGGGTTATCCCTGTGATTACCATTGTCATGGCGATAACAAACGGGTGGCACGGATTGATGTGGAGCAATATTGCTCCCAGTCCTGGGCGGGAGACCGAGGTGTTGATATATACCCATGGCACGTGGTTCTGGGTCCATGTTTCCTATTGTTATGCACTCATGGTTTTAGGGACTTTTCAATTATTCAAAACGACTTTTGCAAATATTCGTATGTATCGCCTGCAGTCCTTGAGCATCCTGGTCGCAGTGCTGATTCCCTGGGTCGGAAACGGTATTTACCTCCTGGGCTACAGCCCCATACCGGGCCTGGATTTGACGCCCCTCGCCTTTCTTGTTTCCGGCATAGTCATCGCATGGAGCCTCCTGAGACAAAGCTTTCTGGACATCGTGCCCGTGGCCAGGGGAATGCTTTTTGAAAACATGGATGACGGTTTTATCGTATTGGATACACAAAACCGGGTTGTGGATATCAACCCCGCGGCCAAGGGCCTGCTCGACAAAAACAATGAATCGATAGTTGGAAAAAAGGTTAACGAAGTCATTCCCGGCTTGCCCGATATGGGATCCGGTACACAGGAACAACCGGTATCAGAGGCGGAGTTCGTCCTGGGGAATGAATCTGCCCCGCGTGTGTTTGACTGCAAATTCAATCTATTACGTAATCGGCATGGGGCACCCACCGGTCGGTTGATCGTATTAAGAGATATCAGCGGTAAAAAAGAGGCAGAGAAAGCCCTGCGGGAATCGGAAGAAAAATATCGCCTCCTGGTAGAAAACGCCAGTGACGCGATCTTTGTTGCCCAGGATGAGGTCGTCAAATTCCCGAATCCCAGGACCACGGAAATTGTCGGGTACAGCCCGGAGGACTTGGCTGAAAAACCCTTTACCCGCCTCATCCATCCTGAGGACAGGGACATGGTCCTGGACAGACACAAACGAAGACTGCAGGCAGAAGAGTTGCCCTCTTCATACTCCTTCAGGGTAATCAGCAAGGCCGGCGAAGAGCGGTGGGTCGAGCTCAACACAGTGGCGATTACGTGGGAAGGACGGCCCGCAACCCTTAACTTCCTGCGGGACATTACGCCCCAGCGAAAGCTGGAAGCCCAACTCATGCATGCACAAAAGATGGAGGCTGTCGGAACCATGGCCAGCGGCATTGCACATAATTTTCGAAACATACTGGCAGCCATTTCAATGCATAGTCAGGCCATTGAGATGAAATACAAAGAAGATAAAGCTTTACAGGAAATGTCCGGGGTACTCATTGATTATGTGGAAAGAGGGTCCCAACTGGTGAGCAGCCTGACACAGTTTTCCCGGAAAAAGGGGGATAAAATATTTCATCCCCTGGATCTCTCTAAAATGGCCGAGGAGACCTATCAACTCATCAGCGAATCCTTTGACAAAATGATACATGTCAGCATGGATGTCCGTGAATCACTCCCCTGGGGGATTACTCGGGAATAGGCCAGGTCCTGATGAACCTCTGCACCAATGCGAGGGATGCCATGCCCGAAGGGGGAGAGTTGAAGATCAAGGCCGTCAAGGAAGGCGATAACGCCCTGGTGGTCGTTTCTGACACCGGGCAGGGCATGGACAGGAAAACCCAAAAGAGATGTTTTGACCCCTTCTTTACAACCAAGGGAGTTGATAAGGGAACCGGGCTCGGACTCTCCACGGCATTTGGGATCATGCAGGAGCATGGCGGGAAAATCGATGTGTACTCGGAATTGGGGCAGGGAACCACCTTC
>JAFDIX010000971.1 GCA_019307805.1 Deltaproteobacteria bacterium
ATCATAGGCCGGCATGGATTGCCCCTTGACAACGGGCACCCTCTCAATGCCGAAGACCTTGCCCGTAACCGCGGCACCATTACCCAGGATGCGGCCGAGATCGGACCCTTTGCCTACCTCTGCCAGAAGGTTGATGGCCCCCTTGGCATCACCAAACTTGGCCAGTCCCGCCTCCATGGCCACCCCGATGGTTGCACCCATCTCGATGGTATCCAGACCGAAATCGTCGTCCATACGGTCCATCAGCGCAATGGCATCCAGGTCGTCGATTCCGCAGTTCCCGCCGTGGGCCCAGACCGTTTCATATTCCGGTTGCTTGGTGAGGTAATTCCCATCCTTGTCATTATAAATGCCGGAGCACTTGATGACGCAGCCCCGATGGCAACCATGTGTGGCCGATCCTCCCCGGGCCGTTTCTGTTTCCGCCTGGGTCTCGCCGCTTATTTTGGCGCATGCATCAAATCGCCCCAGCTGAAAGTTATTCGTGGGGTAGGCACCTGCCTCATTGATGACGTTGGTCAATACATTTGTACCAAAGGCCGGGAGTCCTTCACCGGTGGTCTCATTTTTCTGAAGACCATCTACCCAGCGTTTGTTGGCATCTTTGAATGCATCGGGATCCTTGGGGGCGCGATTTTTCAAACCGGCATCATCAAGGATAATGGCCTTGACGCCCTTGGAGCCCATCACAGCGCCGACACCCATGTCCGTACATGCCACGGATGCGGCCGCCATTTTCATCTCCCCGGCTTGACCGATGGACATGATCGCTACCTTGTCCCCGTATTCTCCGGTGAGCTTCTCAACCAGCGCATAGTTCCCGAGCATCTTGAGACTGTTGTCTTCAGTGATGGTTACGCCATCCTTGTTAATGAAGACCTTGTAAAGGGCATCCGGCTTGGGCAATCCCTCCAGGATAATGGCCGCATAACCCAGCCTGGCAAGAACCTGGGATGCCTGGCCACCTGCATTGGCTTCCTTGATGCCGCCCGTAAGGGGGCTCTTACAACCCACTGAAATGCGCCCGGACATGGCCGCGGCGGTACCACTGAGCAGTCCCGGGGCTATGACCAGCTTGTTATCATCCCCCAGGGCATGGCAAAGGGGCGGTACTTCCTTTGAGACAACCGCTGAGGTGAGCGCTCTCCCGCCAAGGCCGGCATAATCACCTGTGGGGGTTTCATTTGCCTTTGGGCCGCCGTCTGCGCCCATGTCGATGCGTAGGATCTTGTCCATGGATGAGCTCCTTTCCGTTTTTTGTGAACGATTTAAATGAATTATCCCGCAGTCCTTGTGGAATGGAGATGACCTGTGAAAACTGTCTCCCGCATCCCTTTCCAGCCATATGTCATTAATAACCGGGGATATCGGGAATGTCAAGAAAGGAAGCAATATTCAATAGTTATATCAAGCTTGATATAATACAATCGGCTCCTGTAAAATCCCGTCTCCGGGGCGGGGAGCGAGGGCAAATTTGGTCATTTGATTCCGGGGGAGCCCCTCTGGGTGCCCCATCCCATTGATTGTGCACAGAAAAGTATGCATTTTTAGACAGGAGGTATCCAGAAATATACAGATGACAGGGCTTTCCGAAGACCTGTGTTCTGAGATGCCCGCCAACAGGGGGTTTCCGCAGACCGTGCCGGAGTAAAATTTTTGGCACAGTACTTGCTTTAGTAAAACACGGATCTATCATCCCACAATCGAAGGAGGAATGGCATGGGCGGGAGTATTACACATCGGAGATATCATCGAGAAAACCGATTCGGTCAAGGGCCGTTGAATGAATACTACAGTGTCGAACTTGCCCTGGAGGGGTTGCACTACCTGCATCAATTCCGGATTTGGAGCATACACAATGGTTCCATGTGTGTTCTGGTAAAGGAAAGCTCTGAGGTCCTGGGTTCCTTGAGGGTGGGAGATGTCATGAGGATGAAGTACTATACCATGGATTCCCTATGCCCAACCAGAGATCTGCATACAGAGATCAAGCACATCACCAAGGAAGACCAGGGAAAATTCAAGGGGCATTACGTCGTGGGCCTCTCCATACTGGAAGGCCAGGCAAGAGAAGCGATGCACTAGAAACTGACGTTTCCGGGGGTGCGCGGGAAGGGGATCACATCCCGAATGTTGGCCATGCCCGTGACAAACTGAATAAGCCGCTCAAAACCCAGCCCAAACCCGGAGTGTGGCACCGTTCCGAATTTTCTTAACTCCAAATACCACCAATAGTCGTCAGGATCCAATTTATCCCGTTTGATGCATTCGAGCAGGGTGTCGTAGTCATCCTCGCGCTGGCTCCCTCCAATGAACCGTTTTCCCATCACTGTTGCGTTTCATGTAAAAGGGTTTGATATCCTGGGGATAATCCGTGAGTACCACAGGCCGACCCATGACCTCCTCACAGAGATAGCGTTCGTGCTCAGACTGGAGATCACTTCCCCATTCCACCGGATATTCGAAATTTTTTCCGGACTGGGAAAAGATTTTCAGGGCTTCCGTGTAGGTCATCACCTCAAAATCCTGGGATATGATATCCTCCAGATTCTTTATAATGGATTTATCAATGAAGCGGTTGAAGAACTGCATGTCCTCTTCACATCGGTCCAGGACCCACCTGAAGATGTACTTCAAGAACGCAACGGCCAGTGAGATATTCCCCTCCAGGTCACAAAAGGCCATTTCCGGCTCAATCATCCAGAACTCGGCCAGATGCCTGGAAGTGTTGGAGTTCTCCGCCCGGAAGGTGGGGCCGAAGGTATACACATCGCCCATGGCAAGGGCATAGATCTCCCCTTCAAGCTGCCCGCTCACGGTCAGATTGGCCTGGCCCCCAAAGAAATCCTTTTCAAAGTCTACTTGTCCTTCCTTCCTCGGGACGTCATTGAGATCAAGGGTCGTCACCCGGAACATTTCACCGGCCCCTTCGCAATCGCTGCCCGTGATGATGGGTGTGTGGACATAAAGGAACCCCCGCTCCTGGAAGAAGTTATGGATGGCGAAGCTCATTGAATTCCGGACCCTTGCCACTGCACCAAAGGTGTTTGTTCGAGGGCGCAGGTGGGCAATGGTGCGAAGAAATTCAAAGGAGTGGCGCTTCTTCTGAAGTGGGTAGACCTCAGGATCCGACCAGCCCAGAACCTGTATTTCTTTGGCCTGGAGTTCTACCTTTTGCCCCTTTCCCTGGGATGCGGCCAGGGTGCCGGTAACCCCTATGGAGCAGCCGGTTTGCAGTTTGGTGACGTCCTTTTCGTAATTGGAAAGGTCATTGTCAGCAATGATTTGCAGGCTGCTCATGCAGGAGCCGTCATTGATCTCAATAAAGGAAAACCCTCCCTTGGAGTCCCTTTTGGTCCTCACCCAACCCATGACCGTGAATTGTTCCCCGATTTTTTCAGAAGTGAGAAGCTCTCTGATCCTCGTACTTTCCCTTTTCACATCTACCCCTCTTTCTTTTCAAAGTCCGCCATGAATGCAACAAGGGCTTTGACCGCATCGATCTCGATGGCATTGTAGATGGAGGCCCGGCACCCTCCCACTGAACGGTGTCCCTTGAGCCCTCCCAGGCCCGCGCCCAGCGCTTCTGCAACAAACCTGGTTTCCAGATCTTCGCTGGGCAACCTGAAGGTGACATTCATCAGTGATCGACTATCCGGTTCTGCGGTGCCGCGATAAAAATCCGATTGGTCAAACCAATCGTATAGGATCTGATTGATCTTGTCCATGGCCTCCAACCCGCCAATGGTCTCTTCAAGCCACTTAAGCACAAGGCCGATGGTGTAAATGACAAAGCACGACGGCGTATTATACATGGAATTCTTTTCAGAAAAAGTGCTGTATTTCAACATGGAGGGGATATTGGCAGGGACCCTCTCCAGCATATCCGTACGTATGAGCACCATTGCCGTGCCTGAAGGGCCGATATTTTTTTGGGCGCCGGCATAGATCAGACCGAAGGGC
>JAFDIX010000972.1 GCA_019307805.1 Deltaproteobacteria bacterium
AGCGACAATTGGCTATCATAGTACCCTTCAGGGGTTTGACATACAACTTTGATAAACTGGGAAATTTATCCGGGCTGGTCGCTCCTCCATACGACGTTATCTCCGAGGAAGACCAGAAGAAATACTACGAATCCAACCCGCATAATGTGATACGACTGATCCTGGGAAAGAAGAAGACTGGCGATTCCGATTGGGACAACCGGTATACCAGGGCAGCCGACTGCCTGAAGAGGTGGGAATCTGAAGATGTCCTCGTCCGTGCTGACTATCCCTCTGTGTATCTTACCTCCCACACATACGATCCTGGGGACGGAAAGGGTATGAGAGTCAGGTGGGGACTGATCGCCCTTGTACGTATAGAGGATGAGGGGTCAGGTGTCATCCTGCCCCATGAAAAGACTTTTTCCGCTCATAAGGACGACCGATTAAAACTGATGAGGGCCTGCAGTGCCCAGCTGAGCCAGATCTTAGGTCTGTACGATGATTCAGACGGAATGGTGTCCAGCTGTCTTAAAAGGGCGAGCAGCGCCCCCCCTCAGGTCTCCTTTGACTTCATGGACGGGAGTAGTCATCAGATGTGGATTGTGCAGGATCATTCTGTGTTTAGGAAGGTGGCGGCCGCCATGCGCGATAAGGCGATCTTCATTGCGGACGGCCATCACCGGTACGAGACCTCGCGAAACTTCCGGAATATCATGAGGGCCAGATACGGCAAAGGGTCCAGAAACAGGTCTTATGAATACGTCATGATGTATCTTACTGACATGAACGATCCGGGTCTTACCATCCTGCCGTCCCACAGGCTGGTTAAAAAATGGGAAGGTTTCAGGAGAGATGAGTTCATGGGCAAGCTGAAGCAGTGGTTCGAGATCTATGAGTTGCCCTTTTCAGCGGAAGATCGCCATAAACAGTCCCGGAAACTGAAGCGGGTGCTCGAAGAGAAGGGCAATGCTACCACAGCCATTGGTTTTCATCACCATAATGGGAACAACTTCTACATACTCTCCCTGAAACCCGGGGCAGCAGAGGAGATGGGCGAAGATTTGCAGCCCTCACTCAGAAAGCTGGACGTTCTTGTTCTCTCACGCCTGGTCCTCCAGAGATCTCTTGGCCTTAGCAGCGAGGATATGGACAACGAGGAATTGTTCCACTACTGCAGCAGTATGAGGGACACCCTTTCCCTGGTGGATTCCGGGACATATGAGTTGAGCTTTCTACTCAATCATACCAGGATGGCCCACGTAAAAGAGGTGGCAAGCAACTCCCTGATCATGCCCAGGAAATCGACCTACTTCTTTCCCAAGGTCATGACGGGTCTGGTCTTTAACAAGATAGAGCCCAATGAGACGATCCGGGTCCCCTGAAATAGAGCTGCGACAGGATGAGGCCATAGACGGCTTTATGGACGGCCGTTTAAGACTGATCCAGTCCAGGAGCGGCTACCGTTTCTCCATCGATGCCATTCTGCTGTCCGAATTCGTTACAATAAAAAAGGGCGACACAATAGTGGACTTGGGCACGGGCTGCGGGATCATCCCGCTGCTCCTGCTCCAGTCGAGATCTGTCGGATATGCCGTAGGCCTTGAGGTGCAGCCGGGACTGGCGGACCAGGCTTTCCGGAACGCCGCCCTTAACGGCTTTTCACACAGGTTGGGGGTAGTCATAGGGGACCTCAGACAACCCCCCCTGGCTCCTTCATCCGCGGACGTCATCGTGTGCAATCCCCCTTACCGCAGGAAGGAGAGCGGCAGGATCAATCAGTCCGGATAAGCAGAGGGCCATAGCAAGGCACGAGATACTTGCCTCCATGGATGATATACTTTATTCGGCAAGGCGTCTTTTACGGGTCAAGGGCAGGCTTGCAATGGTCTATCCGGCTGAGAGGTTGGTAGATCTGGTGGTAAGGATACGCGGATTCGGAATGGAGCCCAAAAGGATCAGGATCATCTATCCCAGCATGAAGTCGGAGGCCAAGCTGGCGCTGATCGAGGCATGGGTGGGAGGAAAGCCCGGTCTCAAGATACTGACACCTCTAATTGACCAAGGTGACTACTCCTTCAAATAGTCCCCAGTCTGAACTCTACCTTCTCTACGGCCCTTCTGCCCAGCTTTTCGTTAAGCTTCTCTATTATCTTTTCCCCTGCAAACTCCAGTTCCTGCAACCATATGGGGTCAGAGACATTCACCCTGAGACGTCCCTCCCTGATCCATGACGGCTGGGCATGATTCGCAATGGCAGTACCTACCGCCTCCTCCCATACATCCCAGATGTGCACATCATCCGGGTTGAACGGGATCGCAGAACTTTCCAGAAGGTTGGAAATGATATCCTTCAAAGATGTTAGAGTCTGGTCTTTTTCAGCCATAAGCTGTTTGTGTCCTTGAGTCACGGCCCTTAGGGTCTAAATCAGGTTATCGAGGGGACGAAAAATTTATCCTTGTGCCTTATTGGATAGAAGCGCAGATACCGTTATCTGAGAACCCTATAAATCATTTTTTTGTCCTTGACTAAACAATGTTCGATCGTTAATATATCACATTAACATTAATTTTCAAGTATGAGGATTGTTATGGCTTGGGACTGGGACAAATTACAGCAGCAGAAGAATGGAAGACAAGGTGGGGCACCACCCCAGATGGATGAGATCTTTGAGAAAATCAGAGATATGAAGGGTAAGTTCGGCGGATCATGGCTCATTATCGTCGTCGTCATTATCCTAATCATAGGATATTCGATGATCTACACGGTTGCGGTTGACGAGGTCGGTATTGTGCAGAGGTTCGGAAAGTATGTGAGAACCAAATCGCC
>JAFDIX010000973.1 GCA_019307805.1 Deltaproteobacteria bacterium
CCGGATGCATGTGAATGCAAGGTGAAGCTCTGTTTTTCGCCCAGGTCAGGGATAATACTGGATGGTCAGGTATATGGGTGCGCAGCAGTGGGGGAATTAATCAACGTGATCGCGCTGGCTATACAAAAGAGAGTGACAGTGCGGGAAATAGATATGATGCAAATCGCCACACACCCGCTGCTGACCGCTGCGCCCACGGTGCATCCCTTTATCAATGCCGCACACCAGGGACTTGCACAAATGCGAGCTGCTGTCAAATAGAATGTTTACAGCCTATTATAATGCAACAAAACCAAAATAAAATGTGCTTCGTTATGAAGTGCTGTAAGAAGGAAATAACCATGCCCGATATTTCTGAAAGCGAACCGGTGGAAAAAAAACGATGACGAAAAAATACCGATATCTATTCGGACCGGTACCCTCGCGACGCTTTGGACGATCGCTTGGTGTCGATCTGACCCCCTATAAAACCTGCAGTCTGGATTGTGTTTTCTGCCAGTTGGGGCGAACACGCCATAAGACGGTCGTGCGCAGGGAATATGTCCCGACAGCGGCGGTGCTGGCTGAACTGGAAGAGTGGTTGAAGTCAGATGGCCGCGCAGATTATATCACACTGTCCGGTTCAGGTGAGCCCACCCTCCATAGCCGTTTTGGAGAGGTGCTCGAGTTCATCCGGAAAAACAGCACCATACCGGGGGCCCTCCTCACAAATGGCACACTGCTTAACCTTCTTGAGGTTCAAGATGCCGCCTCCCATGCCAGCGTTGTCAAGACTGCCCTGAGTGCATGGGATCAGGGGACTTACAACTGGTTTAACCGCCCCTATCCCAAATTGCGCTTCGATGACCTGGTGGAAGGGCAGAAAGACTTCCGGGCCCAATTCAAGGGACAGTTGTGGTTGGAGGTCTTCCTCATAAACGGGATGAATACCATGGTTCCCGACGTTCAGAAGATTGCGGCCCTGGCAAAGGAAATCGGCCCGGACCGTATCCATCTAAACACGGCGATCCGTCCACCGGCGGAGGATTTTGTGGCGGCGGATTTTGTGGCGGCTTTGCCCAAAGAACGCATGGAACCGCTGACCCGTCTGTTTTGCCCACCGGCTGAAATCATTGGCGAATACCATTCCGCGTACACGACGGAAACAAGGGCGACACAGGCCATGATTCTTTCCCTGCTCCAGCGGCGTCCGTGTTCGGCCCGGCAGATCGCGGAGATATATGGCATGCATGGTAATGATGTATCCAAATACCTGGGGAAATTGATGCGATCCCGGAAAATCAAGGCGGAACGGAGAAATGCTTCCCTGTATTACAGTGCATTGAAGGTGGAGGGGTGAAACAATGCCCACCTGTGAATGCGAAAAACGAGGAGAGGATGATGCACGAAAACAAAAGCCTGGTTGAACTCGATCAGGGGCAGGAAGGCATTATTGTCTCGATTCAAGGAGGGCGAACCATGTGCCGGCGGCTCAGCGATATGTGTATTGCACCCGGGGTCAAAATACGGAAGATTAGCGGATCCTTTCTTGGCGGACCGGTTACCATCCAAATAGGACACGCCAGGACGGCTTTGGGTTTCGGCATGGCTGCAAAGATCATGGTCGAAGCTGAAGAGGATATTGATCAATGAAAATTCTCCTGTTGGGAAATCCCAACGTGGGAAAAAGCGTGATCTTCAATCGCCTCACCAGTTCCACCGTGATCACCTCAAATTACCCTGGTACCACCGTGGAATTTACCAAGGGGTCGATGCTCGTCGGCGGCAAGCGAGCCGAGGTAATCGATGTGCCCGGGACCTATTCGAGGAAACTGCCGTTAAGATGCTCCAAGAGGGAGATGTCATACTCAATGTTGTTGACAGCACCAACCTGGAACGCAGTCTTAACCTTACCCTGCAACTCATCAAGCGACAAACCCCCATGCTCATCGCCCTGAACCTTTGGGACGAGGCCGGGCACACCGGCGTTAACATTGATATAGGGAAACTCGAGAAAATCCTCGACCTGCCATGCATCCCGACTGTTGCAGTCACCGGCCAGGGAATTAAAGACCTTGTACTGAGGGTTCCCGACGCCCGAACCTCTTCCTACGATTATGATGAGGCAGAACGCTGGCATGATGTGGGGAACATCGTCGAACAGGTCCAGACCATTACCCACCGCCATCATACCTTTCTGGAAACACTTGGTGACGCCTCCATCAGGCCCCGGACAGGCATTCCCATCTGCATCATGGTCCTTCTAATGATGTTCGAGATCATACGCTATATCGGGGAGGGCCTTATCACCTTTGTGTTGGATCCCTTTTTTGAGTCTATCTGGGGGCCTGTTGTGCTTCGGCTCTCAGGCCTCCTTGGGGGAGAGGGATTCCTTCATGACCTCCTGGTGGGAAAACTCACGGAAGGCAGCATCAATTTCGGCGAGTCTTTCGGGCTTCTTACTACCGGCCTTTATGTTCCATTGGCTGCGGTTTTACCCTATGTGTTTGCTTTCTACATCGTGCTCTCATTCCTTGAGGATTCGGGGTACCTCCCTAGACTCGCTGTTCTCATGGATACTCTCATGCACCGTCTGGGCATGCACGGGATGTCCATTATCCCAATGCTCCTAGGTCTGGGGTGCAATGTACCCGGGGCATTGGCAACCCGTATCATAGAAAGTAAGCGCCAGAGGTTCATTGCGGCGACGCTTATGGCCGTTGCCGTCCCGTGCATGGCACAGCTTTCCATGGTAGTCGCCCTGGCCGGAGATCATGGTGCTTCAGCTTTACTCATCATCTTTGGGAGCCTCTTTATTGTATGGGTAGCACTGGGGTATGTCTTAAATAGGGTTTTAGGAGGTGAGAGCACTGAAATTCTCATCGATATCCCCCCATACCGCATTCCCTATTTCCCTGGTCTCGTGAAAAAGATATGGATGAGGCTGATCTGGTTTGTTCGGGAGGCTGTACCCTGGGTCCTTTTTGGGGTTTTGATTATCAATGTGCTCTACATCATGGGAATCATCGCGTTCCTGGCCAAATTCACCCAACCCCTTGTCAAGGGTTTACTGGGCCTGCCACCGGAGGCCGTTGGTGCACTCGTGGTAGGGTTCCTGCGGAAAGACGTGGCCGTCGGTATGTTGAAGCCGCTGGGGCTCAGCTTTACACAGGTGATTGTCGCGAGCGTCGTACTCACGATGTATTTCCCGTGTGTAGCCACCTTCACCGTCTTGTTAAAGGAATTTGGTGTACTCGATATGCTCCGGGCCGCAGGCATTATGGTCATAAGCGCTCTGTTTGTAGGCACGGTGCTTAATCTCATTTTAACGGTTCTGTAGATGGACCTCACGGCCGCCCCCTCTTTCCAGGGAGTGTTCGTTATGGCCGATGATATGGGGAACCGTTTTATGATAACCGGCC
>JAFDIX010000974.1 GCA_019307805.1 Deltaproteobacteria bacterium
ATCTTATTAACCCCAATGCAGAGCATCGAGGAATTTTTTTGATTAAATTTTTTTCACAAAGCTTTTAAAATTGCATAAGAATAATATCCCAATTTTTTAGTATTACTCAAGAGCAGGCTAGAACCTATGGCGGCTCATTTTTACGGGAGTTGCATTAAAAATGACAGGCGAAAAGCACTGCCAAGAATTATTTTATTCCCATGGTAGATGGCTCATTTTCATTGTTTATTTTATAGTCACACTCGCTTATGCCTGCAGTGATAATTCCGGAGACTTATCCAGATACAAAGCCTATAAATTTCCATCAGATTCGATGGCTCCAACGTTGCTTTTCGGTGACCGGATTTTAGCAGACATGCAGTTTTATAAATATCATCAACCCGAAAGAGGAGATCTTATTATTTTTGTATCGCCCCTGGGCAAAGAGAAAGACTGGGTAAAAAGAGTCATCGCGATTGAAAAGGATATCATCGAAGCAAAAAATTCGAAAGTCCATCTCAATGGTCAACCCCTGAAAGAACCCTATACACAATATACAGGGAATGAGGTGGCCCAGCCTATAGATAATTTTGGACCCGTTTCAGTCCCTGACGGCACCCTGTTTGTGATGGGAGATAATAGAGACCATAGTTATGATAGCCGTTATTTTGGGCCGATTCCCGTTAAAAACGTTAAAGGGAAGGTTCGTTACATCTATTGGTCAAAAAAATGGGGGAGAATTGGCACGAAGCTGAAATGATGCAATTTGGCAAAATCAGACGTTCAACCTTTTTGCGAGTTAGGATAGGGGATGAGGCATTGAGCGATGTCGCCATGATAAACGCAATTTTGAATACTCTCCACTACAAAAATAAATAGTGTCAGGTCTCAACATTTGACATATAAGAGAAGTGTTGATTGTTGAGACCTGACACCCTTCAGGAGGAGTAATGGCGTACTACCGTGTATTGATGGATGTCATCGGGACGGCGGTTGACGCCGTGGGAGTTTTAGTAATTGTCGTCGGCGCGCTCCTCTCCACCCACCGCTTCCTCTTTCGCCGGCAGGAGCTCGTACAGGCTCTACCGGCAAGACCTGGGACGGGCCATTCTACTGGGTCTTGAGTTCCTCGTGGCAGGCGATATTATCCGGACGGTCGCCGTTGCGCCCACGCTAGAGAACGTCTTGATCCTCGGACTGATCGTCCTGATCCGTACTTTCCTCAGCATGGCCTTACAACTGGAAGTGGATGGACGATGGCCCTGGCAGCGCGCCGAGGAAGCCCAGTCCGCCTCACCCCCGGAATAAGAAAAGGAGATGCCTGCAACGGTGAAAGATCGATATGCGATAGTGGGGGTAGGCTATACGCCCCAGGGAAGGGTCCCGGAGCGGACATCCCTGAGCTTCCATGTGGAGGCCTGTGCCGAAGCCATAAAAGATGCGGGCCTGAGACCCGAGGATGTGGACGGCCTCTTCTGCTACAGGCATCTGCCTCCCCTGGCAGGCGAGCCTGAGGTGACTTCCTATCTGGTCGCCCAGCATCTTGGGCTGAAGCCAAAAGCCCTGGGCCAGGAAGCCAACTGTGTCAGGTCCCATCTCCACCATGCGATCGGTGCCCTGGAAGCAGGGCTCTGCAATGTCGCGGTTATATGCTACGGGGATAACGGTCTTTCAGGCAGGCGCCGCTTCGACTCGCCCCAGGGCGACCAGGCGGCTTTCGGCTTCTTCGGTGCAGTTGGGGAATATGCCATGGCCGCACAGCGGGCCATGCATGAATTCCGCACCGGTCCCGAGACATGGAAGGAAATCGCAGTGGGACAAAGGCAATGGGCACATTTGAACCCCAACGCCTATATGCACGACCGCCCGCTCTCCTTTGAGGACTATTATGCCTCCCGGTGGGAAGTGGCGCCTTTTCGTCTGGCGGACTGCTGTTTGATCAGCGATGGAGGGAGAGCCATTGTGATCACCTCTCTTGAAAGGGCACGGGACCTGCAACACCCCCCGGCCGTCATCATGGGAATGGGCCAGCACAACCCCTCTTCGGATCTCCTGTGTTCCACAACTATGGCCGGATCGACAGGGGCCCACCTGGCCGGTGAGACCGCCTTCGGGATGGCGGGAATCACCTTGGAAGATGTCGATGCCTGCCAGATCTACGATTGTTTTACCTATACAGTGGAAATTACCCTCCAGGATTACGGCTTTTTCAAGCCGGGGGAAGGTGAGGAATGGTTCAAGGGCGGGACCATCGCTCCCGGCGGCCGCCTGCCGATCAACACCTCCGGCGGACTGCTGTCCGAGGCCTATTACATGGGTCTCACCCCTCTCAGTGAAGGGGCCATGCAAATCATGGGCCGCTGCGGAGCAAGACAGCTCGGACCGGAAACAGACACCAAAAGGCCGGAAATTATCTTATGCAGTGATAACGGTGGCGTGCTCCAGACCCATTCCTGCGCCCTGTTGAGGAGGCAGTGATTGGAAATAGTTTATAAAAAACCCCTGCCCCAGCCCAACGCGGATACAAAGCCCTTCTGGGACGGGTGCCGTGAGCACAAACTCCGGTTTCAAAAATGCGCCGAGTGCGGGCATGTCCGCTGGCCGGCCTCTTTTCTCTGCCCGACCTGCCATTCTCAAGAGACCACTTGGTTAATCGCAAAGGGCCGGGGGAAGATATATTCCTATGTCAT
>JAFDIX010000975.1 GCA_019307805.1 Deltaproteobacteria bacterium
GGGTGACGAGCACCACGGTGATGCCCTTTTGATTCAGCCGCCGCAGGATAGACATAATTTCACAGCCCGTCCTGGTATCAAGGGCGCCGGTCGGCTCATCTGCCAGGATAAGGGCGGGGTCATTTACAAGGGCCCGTGCAATGGCGACGCGCTGCTGCTGTCCCCCTGAGAGCTGGGTGGGCAGGTGGTGAGAACGATCGGAAAGGCCGACGGCCTCGAGAACGGCCTCCGCCTTTTTTATGCGCCTCCGACGCGGTATGCCGCCATACATGAGCGGCAGGCACACATTGTCCAGGGCGGTAGTGCGGGCCAGAAGGTTGAATGTCTGGAATACGAAACCAATCTTGCGGTTTCGTATGCGGGCAAGCTGGTCGCTCCTGAGTGAGGAAATGTCCTCCCCTTCAAGGATGTACCGGCCCCCTGTGGGCTTGTCAAGGCAGCCCAGCAGATTCATGAAAGTGGACTTACCGGAACCTGAAGGCCCCATGACGGCAACAAATTCGCCTTGATCGACTGCTGTAGAAATGCCTCCCAGGGCGTGAATCACCTGGGAGCCGACATAGTAGTCCTTCACAAGTCCCTCAACCCTCAGCAGCGGCTCCGCCATATCAGAATCCGAACCTCCTTCCGCTGCTTTTCCTGCGCCCGGAGGGTTGTACCGTCCCAATCCGAACCTCCTTCCGCTGCTTTTCCTGCGCCCGGAGGGTTGTACCGTCCCCAGTATCACCTGTTGTCCCGGCTCAAGATCTCCACGCACGATCTCGGTAAAGCTTCCGTCACTCATTCCGGCAACCACGTCCACCGGTTCGGGTTTTCCCCCTGCACCCAGCACCCACACGCGTCCGGGAGTCAAGGGATTGGCAATCCTTGCGGATCTCAATTTTTTAAATTTTTCCCTCTGTTCGGGTGTGAGAATACGCATGATTTTGATGCGGTTCTGCTCCCTCAGTCTTTTCACTTCGGGTCCTATCTCATCCCGCCGGGCCCCTCCCCTGCGCATGGCCATTATCTTCTTTCGCACCTCGGCAAACAGGGCCCTCATCTGCTCCTTTTGATCGCCGCTAAGGCTGAGTCCTTTATCCAGTCTCTTAATCAGATCTTCGCCGGAACGCGGCCCTCCCTTTGCCGGTCCTGTGGCCACCGGGGCACCCCCCGCCCCTTTGGAGGTTTCCCCCTGGCCTGCAGGCCGAAACCGTAAGGCCGCATTTGGAATCCTGAGGGCCTGGGTCCGCTCCCCTACAACGACCTTGACGTTCGCCGTCATCCCGGGAAGCAGATGAAGGTCGGAATTCTCAGCCGAAATCACGACTGTATAGGTCACCACATTCTGCAGTGTCTTAGGGGCCTTTCTGATCTGTTGTATGCTCCCAACGAATTCCTTCCCTGGAAAGGCGTCCACGGTAAAGGTGGCCCGCTGTCCTTCCTGAATCTGACCGATGTCCGCCTCATCGATATCTGTTTCCACCTGCATTTCTCGCAGATCCTGGGCAATGGTGAAAAGGGTGGGGGCCTGAAGGCTTGCGGCCACCGTCTGCCCTATGTCCACATTGCGCTCAATGACAACGCCGTCCAAAGGAGATCGGATGATTGTATGATTCAGGTTTACCATGCTGCTCTGCAGGGCCGCCCCCCTCTGCTTCACCTGGGCCTTGGCGTATTCCACCTCAGCCTCGGCCATCTTGAGTGCCGCTACCCTGGCACTCACAAAAGAAATCCTGGCCCGTTCATCCGCTTTGGCCGCCTCCAATTGCGCCAGGGCCTGGTCATGGACAGCCCTTGTCCGGTCTATCTCACTCTCCGAGATAATTTTGTTTTTGTGCAGTTTTTTCTTCCGGTTCAAGTCACGCTTGGCATCGGCCAGGGCGATACGTGCCTTTTCTGTCTGGGCTTTGGCTGCCCCAAGGGCTTCTCGGGAATTTACCAGTTCTGCTCTGGCCCGTTCAATGGCCGCCCGCTTTATGGAGACATTGGCACGGGACACCGCAAGTTCCGCCTCTGATTGAAGGACCTTTGCTTTGAAGTTTTCCGGATCAATGCGTGCAATAACCTGGTCTTTGCTCACCTGGGAGTTGAAGTCAGCCGGCAGTTCCATGATCTGACCCGACACCTGAGACCCGACCTTTACGGTAACGACCGCACTCAGTGCCCCCGTGCAGGAGACCGAGCTGACAATGGAGCCCCGTTGTACCTTTGCGAGCCGGTACCGTGGCTCCTCGCCCCTGCTGCCCCCTTTGGAATAGACCAGTATTCCCCCCACCACCAGGAAGATGCTCAGGAAAAACAGAAGACTCTTTCTGAAAAGCCCACCCATAGTTACTCCTAATAAGTAAAGAATCCCGGCCCAAAG
>JAFDIX010000253.1 GCA_019307805.1 Deltaproteobacteria bacterium
CTTGATTGATAACCCATGATCTGGAGCGGCTTAATGCTTTTGCCAGGCCATCAACGCGGCCTAACATTTCATCATCGATTCTTATCGTTGTTGCTTTCATACGACACCCCCTGCTATGTATTCTTAAAGAATACATACGAATACATCAAAAATCAACTCAAAAGCCTAAGTTGACAGTAACAAGGGTATTCTGAGGCCAAAACGGCATTGTTTTTAGGCTCATGCTTTAATTTGAGCGTCATCTTGGGCGACCCCAACACGGTCGCCATTTATTTCTTTGATAGTTGCCAGAAAGGGCCGGAAATTGATCTCGAATCCGTTTGAGCGATCGATGCCGCCGGCAAAAAAGATTAATCAGCCTGGAGGTCCCCACCAGGCGATGGTTGATGGTTTCAGAGTTGAGATTTCGCTGGCGGATAATCAGGAAATCTCCGGCATGCTTCCCCTTGTGTTCACAGCAGACTATGCCCGCCCGGAACGCCCACGGGCACGGCAATCCCCCGGACCGCAACATGATGTGCCCATACCCTTGACACACAAGGGCGGAACTCCCTGTACTCCACCCCACTGAAAGCGAGTTCTTATCACAAACCGAGGTCTGCCACTGCCTCTACCTCGATCATGTAATCCGGATTATACAATCGTCTCACCTCTACAGCGGTGACTGCAGGGTAGTAATTACCAAAGTATTTCTTGCGAATACCACGGGTCTCCCTGTCAAAGGCGTCAAGATCCGTAACGTAGATGTTGAGCATGACAATGCTTTCCATGGTACCGCCCGCATCTTCCAGGACCTTTTTAAGATTCCCATAGACCAGTTCGGTTTGTGCAGCCATATCACCCTTTCCCACCAACTGCATGTCCATGTCCAATGGGATCTGGCCGGATATATAAAGGGTGTTGTCCACCTGCATGGCATGGGCATAGCCAAAGGGACGGTGCACATCTTTGGGGGCTATTACCTTTTTCATTTTTTTACTTTCCTTTCCTGTTTGAAAATGACCACCCTCACAATGCATTTGCCCTCTTCTTGATTGACCGTGATATCAGCGATCTCAACAGCGAGATCTACCAACTGCCGGATCTTGTAAAGGATCATGTTAATGGGGGGGCAGACATAGGCCGGCACACCTTCCTCCTCGAGTCTCGCCTCCACCGGGAGATGGTTGCATCCCGAAATCTCAAAGGTGAAGAATGTATCGTTTTCATCCGTCTCGTAACTGTAGGCCGCCTTTTGGATCATATGGTTTTCAACAAGCACTTTCACGCAGTTTTCAATAATCTCCTCCGGCGTGCCGCCTTGAATCTCTTCCCGGTCAATAAAATCCGTTCCAACCATGGTCGCCCTGAAGTACGCCCCCCCTCCCCTTTCATAATAGAGCGTTTTTTCGAGCGCCGAGACAATATCCTGAAAATAGGCCTTGTCTATCATTTTATCCCCCCTTGTCCGAATGCTTCCTGATACACGATTTCCTCAAGCGCCCACCTTGGCCTCGGGTTCGGGCTCTCGTCCGGATAGCCGATGGCAAGCGGTGACACAATTTTATATCCATGGGGTATCTTCAACAGTGCCATGGTCTTGATGTCATCCCTCATGTCCGAGACCGGAGCCACCACAACACAGGTCCCCAGGCCGAGGGTATGGGCCATGAGCTGCATATTCTGCAGTGCCATGGCGGCATCGTAGGATACATCCCACACATCCAGCAATGCGCAGACCACGATAATGACAGGGGCATCTGCCAGAAAAGAGGAGACCACGCCGGATCGCAATTTCTTGAAGGCCCGGGCCTTTTTTTCTTCGTCCTTGAGCCCTTCGAAGCGCTCCTGCATCCGCCCCGTGAAATACTCGGCCGTAAACCTTCTCCCGCTCCCCTCCGTGGCGATTTTCCCGAGGACCTTCTTTGTTTCAGGATCTCTGACAATAATAAATCGCCAGGGCTGGCCGTTATCCCCGGATGGGGACCAGCGCCCTGCTTCCATGATCTTGTAAAGGAGTTCATCGGGGACGTCCTTTTGTTTGTACCGCCGAATACTCCTCCTGGTTTTCATAATGTCCAGAATTGCATCACCATCCATTCCCTTTCCCTCCTTTTTTACCAATAAGGAATCTCGGCCCTAATGCCACTGTGCCGACTACTCCGTCTATATAAACAGGCTCAAAATCTTTCCGCTCTTGATATCAATCAAGCCCTCTTCACTGATCCTCAAAAAAGGAATGGCCGCTCCCGTCAACGTAACCAAGGACCTCAGGGGTTCGTCAAAGGGGAAGCCGAGCCCCTTCATTTCCTTTGCCAGGGTATCGAGCCGGATGACGAGCTCCGGCAACGGAAGATCACTCATGAGGCCGAATAGGGGTAATGGGATTTCCACGAGAACACGCCCTTCTGCGCATAGCACGGCCCCCCCCTGCAGTCTGTGAATCCTGTTGACGGCACAGGCCATGTCATCATCGTTTTCACCCACGACAATGATATCAGAGGTATCCCAGGCGCCGCTGGTGGCTACAGCACCCCTGCGCAAGTTGAATCCTTTGATGAGTGCGACAAAGGTATTCCCGGGAGAAAATCTCCTGTCAATGGCAGCGACCTTCAATATATCCCGACCCACATCCTGTCGAATTTCCCCTCCCTGGACAGGGACACTGGCGATGACCTCCCGGGTAACCAGTTCCGTGACCTGGTCGATTACCCTGACATCGACCTGCTTGGCATCTCCATTGACCGGGATGGTAAAGTCTGATGGTTTGATGTCCCGGTGCAGGTGGACGCTGTTGAGACTTTCGGGGGAAAAGACATGTTCCCGGGGTGGTACAAGCAGCTCTCCTTCCCGGGCAATAACCCTGCCCCTGCTGATGACCCATTCCGCCTGGATGGTGTGAGGATCGGGCAACAAAATCATGTCCGCATATTTTCCCGGAGCAATTCCTCCAACAATGCCGTCCAGACGGAAGTATTCTGCCACATTGATGGTCGCCATCTGAATCGCCTCCATGGGATCAAAGCCGCATTCAATGGCCTTCTGTACAACATCTTCCATGTATCCGTTGGCAATGAGATCCTGCCCCAGCACCCCGTCGGTCACCAGGATGAGCCCTCTCAGGTCAATGCCCTGATCCTTCAATTTGGATATGGCGGCCAGATCCCGCCGAATCCCCCCTTCACGCACCATGACGCGAATCCCCAGCCTCAGCCGCGCCAGGGCCTCTTCTGCATTGATGGGTTCGTGACAGGATGATATACCCGGAGATAGATAGGCCATCAATTTCCTCCCCTTGGCGCCTGCAGAATGACCTTCTAACTGTTTGCCGGCCTTGAGTGTTTCCTCAAAGCTCGGAAGAAAATTTTCGGGATCCATCAAAACTGCCTGCCAGTAAGATTCCCCCAGACCCAACACGTCCTCCCTTGCGAGAAGCCGCTCCAGGGCCTCCTGTGAAATGCCGTGCACCATTTTGCTGGTGGAGGCCATGGCAGGCACTGTGGCAAAGATCTTAATGGGTTGATCCTCCAGCGCGGCCAGGAGATCCACTATGCCCTCGTAGCCGAGAACAGGATAGGGTTCGATGGTCTCGGTAATAATGGTTGTCGTTCCTCCAACCATGGCATAACGCAGAAATTCGCTTGGATTGTATTGATAGTCGTCAAGATGGGTGTGCCCGTCAATCAGACCCGGGGCAAGGACCTTCCCCCGGGCATCAATGATTTCCGTAGTGGGTCCTATGTTGGATTCCGGATCATCACCCACATAGGCAATCCACTCTCCCTTGACGGCCACTGCACAATGTTCCTGAAATTCCCCCGTATACACATTCATGAGAGTGGCATTGATCACGACCAAGTCTGCGCTCTCCTTGCCAAGCGCCACATTCATGACCCCCTCTGTATATTCCTGACCTTTGATGGAAATGAGGCTGAATCTTTTCATCGCAAAACGCTCCCTTACTTCGAAACCTGGATTATGACGCCTCTATAAATCATTTAGGAACATCTATCGTCAAGGGCAAAGGAGAATTTCTGCTTTCCCTTCTTTCCTTTCCTTGACCTGTTTGTCCCATATCCCCTATATTCGTCACAGGGGGTACCGCCATGTTGGACCAGAGGGACAAGTGGATCAGGATGCGGTTCGGGAACATTGACAGCGCCATTCTCGGCAGAGTGGAAGAAGTCGTTCCTGTCACATGGCCGGACCTTGAACAATCCTATGCGGTTAAGGGGAACAAATTGACCTATAAAATAGTCCCCCCTACCGAACCCTATGCCGAGAGGATAGCGGATATTTTTGCACAGGGCGCCTACGAGATGATTCGGAACAGCGATTTGGAGTGGCACCATCATCCCGATGAGATCATGGAAAAGGTAGGGGCTGGCGATTGGAATTTTTATGGCTGCTGGCTGGAGGGGGAACTCATCGCTGCCGAGTCCCTGTATATCAACCGGGGGGACCGGATTATGGAGTGGGTCTGGGGTTGTGTCGACCCGGTGTACAGGGGGAGGGGGGTCTGGCAGAAGATCGGCCTCTACACAGACCAAGTGGTCGCACTGAGCGGGGCCCAGGTGGGATCCGTCTGGGTGGTCACCACCCACAAGTATTCCCAGATGGCAGTGGAATTGGCCGGCTATGCGCCCATGGGGTGTTTTATCGGGAAGAGATTCTACGGGGGTGAGGACGGCCTCTACTACCGGCACACACTCCTCCATTATGCAAAGCTCTACAACCCGGGCCAAAAACACCTCCAGAACTGGGACAGCATGCATTTGACGGAAAGGGCAGAAAAAATGGTCGCCATGGTCAAAGGATTTTGGGAGCAGCAGGCCCCATAACCGGAAATCCATGATAGACCGAAAGGGGATCTGGGACGGTTTTCAGTCTCGCCGATACTTCAAAGAACCCGACAAAGTCTCCGTGAAGTATTGGCTTGAGTGGGATCGAAAAGACATCTTTTTGGAAGTCCTGTTGTAGACCTGAAACATATTGACTAACGGGCCCAATTTTATTATGACGGGGACACCTGCAGACGATTACTAAATCGAAAGTTCTTCCAGGTTTTTTTCGCCAATTCATAAGAAAAGGCCAGCGTCCACTGATATCCCATGGAATGAAGAGTTTTAGAGGAGGTCCTTATGAAAAAGTACGTCCTGCTTGTTTTCTCCCTCTTTTTCATCCTTTCCATATCCCCGGCCCTTGCACAGGTTTCAGAGGAACAATCTGATCCAAAGCCCTATTTTTTCGACAATTTTGATAAAGGACCGAAACCCGACTGGAACCCTGTGGACGGCAACTGGACCATGATCAGCGGGGTCTATACCCTTGCTGATAT
>JAFDIX010000976.1 GCA_019307805.1 Deltaproteobacteria bacterium
CCTTAACCTCTCTTCAGGGTTCAAGGAGTAGATTAACATGAAAGAGGTTATTCAAAAATTCCTTTATAAAGCCTCCGAGAGAAAAGTTCTCTATCGGAGGCTTTTGTCTTTCTTCCTAATTGGAAGGCCAGATCCATTTTTTTAAAAAGTAATTTTATCGTTTACCCGGGGTAGATAATGGGTAAGATTAAGAGGGAATTGACGACTTTTCTAAACGAGACATTCATTCCGTTCGGGTTGAAGATCTCAAGGAGCGCGATGCTTCTCGAATTTTATCGAGAATACGTGGAATTTCTCAACAATGATATGGTGTATAGCCACCCGTATGTTCGGTGCGCTTGCGGCTCCGATAAAGTGTTCAATTATGGCATACCAAAGAATAACGGCAGATATTTCTACTGTCGCATGTGCGAGACTTCTTTCAAAGAACCGGTTTATCAGCGTGAATGGAACAAAACATACAGTATATGCGGAACAGAGAACCCCACGAATGATTTCTGGCTTGAAAAATATGACCATCTGCTCAGGGAGTCCCGGGAATTGCCGATTATTGATCTGGGGGCCGGTTACGGAAACGACACGATCTATCTAAAACAGCAAGGGTTCAATACCGTCTCGTGCGATTACTCTGAGGAGGCTTTGCGCCGCCTAAAGAGGCTGGTGGGCACCACGCCCACAATGTGTTTCAACATGCTCGATGGTTTGCCCTTTCTCTCCAATACCTTAAAAACAATCGTCGCAAACCTCTCGCTCCACTACTTCGCATGGTATGACACGGAGCGAATCATCGAGGAAATTAACAGGGTGTTGGTGAAGGACGGATGCCTGCTCTGCCGGGTAAAATCCATCGGCGACAAGGAGAAGGGGGCCAGCCAGGGGACGCCTATTGAGGAAAATTATTACGACTTTGACGGCAAACTAAAGAGGTTTTTTGACGAGAAGCAGCTAAAAAACCTCTTTCGCGGATGGAATACCCTCCATCGTTTTGAACATAGCATTATAAGATTTGGCAAGACGAAAATCTTCTGGGAAGTTGTGGTTCGTAATCGGTAACATTCTGGATCACTTGGGCCTTTGGACAGAAAAGAGGCCGCCTCCCTGTTGAAAAAATTCTGTAGACGGCGTGTTTTTCATCCGCTCCCTTGGAGCTATACAGCAAATCAGCCTGACGGCCAAGAGCTATGAACGAAACAACGGAACGCGGTGGAGGACATCGATCTCCCCCATGTTCAAGAACTCTTTGAAAAAGGCGCTGACGGCAACGGTTACAGCTTTGCCACAACATACTCGTTGACTATTACGGTTTTTCGCGGGCCACTCTGCGCAACGACAAAGAGTCGCCAGAACCACAGACAGCACAATAAATTTCACAAGGATGCTCATATGGCTACTGCTGATCACCAGATAGGAGCAATCGGATAAACAGTGACAGAATTACGCTTCCGGGAACAGGGCTACGGCTGGGTCATGGTCGCCCTGGCCTGTGTGTTCATCGGCAGCGGATTCGGCATGCTGTGGTCCTTTTCAGTTTTTCTCAAGCCCCTTACCACTGACTTTGGCTGGCTAAGGGGCGAAACCTCTTTTGCCTATTCCCTGGCAGCCTTTCTCATCGGCGTCATGGGTATCCTCACCGGCACCCTCACCCGTTTCTTATCAACCCGGACCCTGGTCCTGGTTGGGGCCAGCGGCCTGGCCTGCTCAATGGCCCTGCTCAGCAAGATCACTGCCCTGTGGCAATTGCATGTCTTTTACAGCCTCGTCGGACTAAGCATCAGCGCCCTCTATGTCCCCCTTGTGGCCAATGTCGGTTTCTGGTTCGACAGAAACAAAGGCCTGGCCATCGGTTTAACCCTGGGTGGGCAACTGGCCGGTGCCGCGATCATCCCGGTGGTCGCCCGTCACCTGATCACCAATATCGGCTGGTCGAAGACATATGCCGTCCTAGCGGTCATTGCCGCCATGCTCATCCCTCTGGCCCTGGCGATCCGTCAACCGCCGTCAGCCCGGCCTAATGGAGGCCATGCCCCCACGATCGGGGCAAAGTCATCCCTGGACCGGATCAAAGACAGCCATTTGACCGCCGTCCTCTGTTGCGCGATCCTCTGCTGCTGTATACCGATGTCAGTGCCATTGATCCATGCCGTGGCCCGGACTGAGGATGCCGGCCTGGCACCGGAAACCGCCTCAACAGTCCTCAGTGTCATGATGGTTGCCGGATTCTGTGGCCGGGTACTTAGTGGCAGGCTGGCTGACCATTTCGGCGGACTCAAAGTTCTCATGGGGGCTTCAGCCTTGCAGACGATGACCGTCTTCTGGTTCGCCTTGGCCTGGAGCCTGCCCTCTTACTATATCCTGGCCACTTTTTTCGGTCTGGCCTACGGCGGGATCATGCCGTCCTATGCGATCATTCTTCGAGAACGGCTGACAATAAATGCAGCAGCAAGAGCCCTTGGTCTGGTCTATTTTTTCGCCCAGATAGGCATGGGGCTTGGAAGCTGGCTGGGTGGACTGGCCTTTGATGCCACTGGCGGCTATATCCTGACCTTCTTCCTAGGCGTTCCATCAGGCCTCATGAACCTGTTCATCATCTTGTTGTTGTCCAGGTATCTTGCCTTGAAATACCGAGCCAGTCTAAGCCTTTGAAGATAGCCTGCATCTCAAATGCCGAGGTGTCGATTGACATATCACAGTTTTACCTCAGTTGACCTAACTACACCATCGGATGGACGACATGTCGGATTAGAAACCATCGAAATATGTGATATTAT
>JAFDIX010000977.1 GCA_019307805.1 Deltaproteobacteria bacterium
CCGTTGATGACGGCTGTGCGGGAATCAGGGGCCCATCTCGGGGTTGCCTTTGACGGTGATGGGGACAGAATCGCCGTGGTGGATGACCGGGGTGGAATCATGGCTTCGGAACATTTGGGCATGATCCTCTTAAAAGGCCCTTTGCGCCCCGGTCATGGCGTGCCGGTCATCATAGACCTCAAGTGCTCAATGCACTTGGATGAGCTGATCAGACGATTGAAAGGCAATCCGATCCGTTGTAAGAGCGGGCATGCCTATATGAAGGAGATGGTCCTGGAGCGGGGGGCGATCATGGGCATTGAGCTGTCCGGTCATGTTTTTCTTGGGAGTTTGAACGGACGGGATGATCCGGTTTACACTGCCCTGGTGCTGGCCGCATATCTTGCAAAAGAGACGAGATTGATCATATTCTCAAAACCCTTCAAAAAGGCCTGGAAGGGGCCCGGGTGGAGATGTTGGACGGGGTGCGGCTGCTCTGGGAAAATGGCTGGCTGCTGGTGCGAAAATCCATCACAGAACCCAAGATTACCATTCGGTGGGAAGGCCAAAGCATTGAAGACCTGAAGTGGATCGGTCAGATTTTGGCGGAAAACTTTCAAAGCCTTTCTCCCCTTGTGGAGAGGGCGATGGAGCAGGAAGGGAAGAGCCATGCGAGATGAAGAGCTTCGAATAAAACTGGTGGAATACGGGCAGCGCCTTATGGCTGAAGGCCTTGTGACGGGCCCGGGCGGCAATCTCAGTGCCAGGGCTGGAAATATTATTTATCTTTCTCCCAGCGGGCTTGCCTTTGATGAGATGGGTGCCGGGGACTATGTGGGCATGGACCTGAATAGCGGGGAGGTGATAGAGGGGGAGGGGCGACCCACCTCGGAGTATCTTGTGCATTTGGTCTGTTACCGAAAACGGTCCGACATAGGGGCCGTGGTCCACACCCATCCCCGGTATACGGTTGCCCTGAGCAGCGCCGGCCATGATATCAAAGCCATGTTCCCGGACTTTCACATCTATACCCACTCCAAAACCCCCCATATCGACTACATTACCGTGAACACCCAGGAACTTGCCGATGCCGTAGAAGGGGTTGTCGAAGATGCCAACGTGATTGTCCTGCGAAACCACGGCGCAGTCGCCATTGGGGGCCATCTGAAAGAAGCCTATTACCGCATGGCGTCACTTGAAGAAGGGGCCCAGGTGCAACTGCTGGCAATGCAGGTGGGTTCGCCCCGCTTTCTCACCAAAGGGGAACTCAAAGAGCTGGACGATCTCGCAACCGAAAAGTACCGCCGCAAGCTCCTTGAGCAGTCTGAATGATTAACAAATCAACTATCCAGCGCTTGAACAGGGCTGAAAAGATATTACATTAATGAAACAATGTTAAACTGAATAAAGCAGAGATGGTCACATGTATGTCGCCCCTTGATGAGTGAAAAGGAAAAGGAGGTTCAAAATGGTCAAAAAAATTCTTGTTCCTGTAGACGGATCCAAACATGCCCTTAAAGCCATTGAGTTTGCGGCAATGATGGCCGGGCAAAACAATACCACAGTCCATCTCCTCAATGTTGTCAAAGATGGAGAATTCCCGAAGGCCTTTCTGGATTATATCAGGTCAGAGAATATCAAAGAGAACCCCCAGGCTGTTTTCCTGCAGTTCGCTGAAAAGGAAGTCATCGGCCCGGCTCAAGCGGCGGCAAAGAGCAAGGGGATTAAGAACATTGAAATAGAGACCGTCAGCGGAGACCCTGCTGAAAATATCATCGAATATGCGTCCCATCACGATATAGATGTTATTGTCATGGGCAGCAGGGGCCTGGGCAGTGCCAAGACCACCATGATGGGGGGTGTCACCACCAAGGTCTGCTACGGGACCAACCGCACCTGTGTGATCGTTCGAAAAGACCTGTTGGAAGACAAAAAAGTACTCATCGTGGATGATGAGCTGTGCGAGGTTCAGAAGGCATACACCTTTGACGAGGCCAAGGGGCTTCTTGAGACCCAGGAGTTTGACCTGGCCATTTTGGATATCATGGGTGTCGATGGCTACAAACTCCTTGATATCGCCAAGGAAAGGGGAGTCATACCGGTTATGCTGACTGCCCATGCACTGAGCCCGGAGTCTCTTAAAAAATCGCGCG
>JAFDIX010000254.1 GCA_019307805.1 Deltaproteobacteria bacterium
CCATTTTCGGTGTATTTAAGGGCGTTGCTGATAAGGTTTGAAATGACTTCCTCCACATTGACCCTGTTCCCCAATACCGGCTTGAGTTCGGGGAGCGGCTCCAGGACCAGCCTGATACCCTGAAATTCAGCCCTTGCCTGGTAAAGCGTCACCTGACTTTCCAGGATTTCCGCCAGGTTCAGTTTTTCCTTTTCTGGTCCCGGGTCGGACCAAGACAACATATTGAAATGGTTTGAGAAATCATGAAAAAGGAGTCCAAATGGGGCTTATACCCGCTTTTTTGACCCCGAAATGAGCCTTGTAAGGCTGGGGAAGAGGTTCGTATCGACCGGGTGAAGGCCACATAGGCGATGTTTGCCTCGTCTCCAAATTCGCTGGCCGACGCCCCATCAGGCCTTGAAAAGGGGGCTGCAACATCTGGATCGATATATCCCTATACCCTGTCATACTCCTGTCCCTTGGCCCTGTGGTCTTTTGGATATCCCATAGAGATAACAGCAGCACCCAAAACTGGGATATGAGAGGAGTATTATGGAAACCCGCCAAGGAGACGATTAACTTTGTTTTTCATCATCTTCATTCTTAATCGTCGATCCGGGGGAGCAGGACCTGAAAGGTGGTGCCCCGATCCGGTTCGCTTTCCACATGGATCATCCCGTTGTGGGCATCTACAATGCTCTTCACAATGGCCAAGCCCAGGCCTGTTCCATTGATAAAACGGGTTTTGTCATTTTTCACACGAAAGAAGCGATCAAAAATATGGTCCAGATCCTTACTGGGAATGCCCATTCCGGTGTCCTTCACCGTGACACAGACATGGTGATTCTCCAGGGCCGCGGACACGGTGATCTCCCCCCCATTTTCGGTGTATTTAAGGGCGTTGCTGATAAGGTTTGAGATGACTTCCTCCACATTGACCCTGTTCCCCAGTACCGGCTTGAGTTCGGGGAGCGGCTCCAGGACCAGCCTGATACCCTGAGATTCAGCCCTTGCCTGGTAAAGTGTCACCTGACTTTCCAGGATTTCCGCCAGGTTCAGTTTTTCCTTTTCCTGCATGATGAGGCCGGATTCAATTTTGGCCAGATCCAGCAGTTCTTTGGCAAGGGATGAGAGCATTTTGATCTTGCCCGAAACCCTGCCCAACATGTCCTTCTGTTTTTCCGTCACGTCACCGGCCAGACCATCCGTCATCACCTTGAGCTGCGCCAGAATGGAATTCAGAGGGCTCTGTACCTCATGGGCTACCATGGAGACAAAATCGGATTTCATCTGGTCCATCTTTTTGAGGGCGGTGATGTCGTGCACCACGGTGACCGTTCCCATGTTGCGACCGAGCCTGTCTCTGAAGGGCACGCAGCGGACACCCAGGACCGTATCTTCATCGGCACTCAGGGTGCCGTGGTTAAATTCCCGGGTTACTTCGGAAAAATCCCCCTCAGGCATGGAAAGTGCCTGATCGATCATTTGGAAGAGTTGTTCGTTTGTGACGACCTCTTCCAGGGGTCGGCCGATCACTTCTTTTCCGCGGTAGCCGATCATCGTCAGGAAGGCCGGGTTGGCCAGGGCGACTTTCTTCTGGTTGTCCGTTGCCAGTACGCCCCCTTCCAGATGATTAATCAGCACCCGCATGCGTGATTTTTCATTGGCGATATCCTGCAGGGTACGGATGGAATCAATTGCCTTGGCAACCACCATTCTGAGGTCTTCCGGGGAAAACGGCTTTGCAATAAAATCGAAGGCCCCCTTTTTCATGGCCTCGATGGCATGTTCCAGGGTCGCATACCCCGTGATCACGATGACCAGGGTATCCGTATGGTGGGCCTTGACATGGGTCAGCAAATCCATGCCCGAGAGCCCGGGCATCATCAAATCCAACAGCATAATATCGAAATGCTCCCGGTCGATCATTTTGAGCCCGGCATCACCGCTATCAGCCACTGCCGTTTCAAAGCCGTCCTTGGTCAGCATTTCGGAGCAGACATCCCGGATCCGCTTTTCATCATCCACCACCAGAATCCTCGTTTTGCCGGACCTTTCCGGTTGCTCTTTTGTGGTCATGTGCTTCTCTTTCCTTTTTCCAAAAACTTACCTATTTTAATAGATGATCTGGGCATTATCCGATGGGACATAAAGGGGGAGTTCAACGAGGAAAGTTGTTCCCTCCCGGCCTGTCTCCTTTACGGAAATATTGCCCCCGTTCTCCTGGATGATGCCGTAGGATGTGCTGAGTCCGAGGCCGGTTCCCTTGCCCAACTCCTTTGTCGTAAAAAAGGGGTCAAATATCTTGGATAAATTCTCGTCAGTGATTCCACTACCCGTGTCTGACACTTCCAGAAAGGCCTTTTTACCGGGCTTGTCCCGATAGGTGTGCAATCGAAGAATCCCTTCGCTATCCATGGCGGCCCCGGCATTCATCACCAGATTGATGATGACCTGGATGATCTGGGTCTTGTCCGCGTGGATCAGAATCATTTCTTGGGACAGGTCTTTTTCCACTATGATATTCCCGAAAAACTTCTGGTCCCGTATCAGGGACAGACTCTGATCCACGATCGTGTTCAATGGAAGGATATTCTTGATGGGGGTGGACTGCCGGCCATAGGCCAGAAGGTTTTTGACGATCTCTTTACACCGGTTTACATCTTCAATCACGCATCTGAGCTTCTCAAGATTGGGATCCCCTTCTCCAAGGGTCTCCGTGGCCATACTGACATTGAAAAGGATCCCCGTGAGGGGATTGTTGATCTCATGGGCGACTCCCGCTGCCAATTGGCCGAGGGAGGCCATTTTTTCAGACTGATGAAGTTGCGCCTGGGTTTCCCGCAACTTCTTTTCTACGGCCAGCTTGTCCCTGAGATCATTGTAGATCCCCATGGTGGCAACTTCATCGTCTCCCTCGTAAATGATGGCGGCGGTCATCTCAACGGGAATCTCCATGCCCTCGTTGTTGAGAAGCGTCGTTCTCCTGCTGACAAGCTTTCCCGGACCCCCGAATTCTTCGTCCCGTAACTGCTTCATGATCTCCCGGGCCTCGCCGGGAGGATAGATGTTCTCGATGGTTTTATCCTCGGGAATATTCTCCAGAGAGAACCCCATGAGTGCTTCTGCGGCATGATTCATCAGCAGCATGTTCCCTGATCGGTCCGCCGCAACCATGGCACTGGCTGAACTATGGATGATCTGTTCCAGGAATTCCTTGGTTTCATGCAACGTCCTTTCCAGGGTCTTGACATGGGTCACGTCACGGATGCTCTCCATGATGTAAATGATTTCTCCATGGTCATCCAGGATCGGCGAGAAAACTCGATCTTCCCAGGTGTCACCGTGATTTGCCGTTTTCCTTTTCCTGAAAACTGAGTGCCCACTCTTGGAGGCCAGTACCTTGGGGAAAGGGCAGATATCGTCTGCACAGGGCTTTGGAGAATCAAAAAAAATTTCGTGGCATGTCCTGCCAACGACCTGATCCATAGTGACTTCAAAAGTTTTCAGAAAGACCTGGTTCGCTGTGATAATGGTCTTGTTCGGTTTCAGAATGAGAGTGGGAAAGGAGAGGGATTCAAACACCCGCATTCTCCAATCGGTCTCCGGAATATGGCTGGGTTCAATTTCCATCATGGGTTTTTCTTTTTCTCCGAGTTCCCCGGCCGTGTCTGTTTTTGGGAACCTCGAAGGCCTCCCTAAGCAGTGCCTTGGCCTCGTCCCCCTTTCCCTGTGGCAAAACCAGATAAAGGCATGCCCCGGAACAGACAGACGCCAGAAGGGGCACCGACTTGGCTTCCAGTGCCTGGAAAGCAGCATGGGCGACACCGTACCTGTCCCCAAAGTGGGGGCCTTGAAACGAGACCACATCCACCATCGTGATGAGATCCGAAGGTGCATCAGCGTGGCCTTTCAAAAGCCGGTGCATATGGGCGCGCACCCCGTCGCTGTCATGGGCCGAAATAAACAGTGAGAATGCATGCTCTTCTGCAGTCTGCCCAAAGACAAGATGAAATCCGATGTCCGAATCTCCCAAGGCCTCTATCCCGAGGCCCAATGCGTTCAGCCGCTCAGGAGAACAGGGAAGCTCCATGAAAAGCAGATCAGTGACGATGTTAAATCCGTATGTCTTGATTCTCGGCTCACTGTAGACTGCGACAGTTTGCATGTTATCGGTGGTTCGCTTCATTATTATTCTCAGCGTCCAGAGCCCCCCGGCCCTATGGGCCGGCATGCGAAGGGGGCACATTGGAAGGGCTTTTCAGGGCTTTCTCAATCTCTTCTGCAGCATCACCAAGGCGTGTATAATCCGTAATAAAGCTCAGGGCGGACAGGGACGAGCCCACCCCATACAATGGCAGATGGGCTTTCCCGAAGGCCTGCAGGGCCCGGCCCAATACAGCCATGCTGTTTTGATGGGGGAACAGAGACACCATTCCGACGGAAGGAAAAAATTGGATATGCCCTTCCAGGTCGGGATCCGATGCGATGAGATCCCTCACCTCATGCTGCGCCTTGATCGACACACAACAGGAGGATGCCATATCGGATGCACGGCATGCCGCAGACAGGAAGGTTACATTGATTGCGTGCTCGGCCAGCCGCCGGTATAGGAGAAATGGGGAATGGGCCGACCTCGGAGAATACCGAATCCGTATCTGAAGAAGTTCATCGCTCAGCTTAAGGCCATCTATCCTGATATGGTGTGCCATAAATCTCTTTACCACCTTGGGGGCTAGGTAAAGGCATCCGAGACCCCTCCGCCGGCCTCCAGTGACGATGTGCCCTATCCTGTATAGTCCCTGACAATCTCCATCAACTCGTCCATGTCAATGGGCTTTGGGATGAACTCCTCGGCCAGGGCCGTCTTGCCGTCCATGTGGGTATACTGGGTCGATGGCACTGCTTCCCCCACTGCAGTTAACAGGATGACGGTGATGTCCTTGTACTTGGGGTCCTTTTTCAGTTCATCACATACCATGTAGCCGTTCTTTTCCGGCATCATGACGTCCAGAATAATCAGGTCCGGTCGCTCTTCCTTGATTCGCGTCCATGCCTCATTGCCGTCATAGGCCTTGGCGACCCGGTATTTCTCGGCTTCCAGTTTCATGGAAACCGCTTCCACCAGATCCGGATCATCGTCCACTACCAGGACAAGTTTGTTATCACTCATTGGTTTCCCTCCTTTGATATACAAATCTTTGACAGGATGATTCCCTTTTACACCTCGGGCCTGGGCAACAGGCCTGCCCGCTCCACGATCTCGGAGACTTTCTGCTCCCATTCAATGGCCATGATGTGGAACCCCCGCACCCCTTCAATAATATTTTTCAGTTTTTCGATCGTCTCGACACAGATGGTAATCCCTTCTTCAGCCTGTCTTTCCTTGGGAACCCCGGACATTCTTTTCACGATGTCTTCGGGGACATCCATTCCCGGCACCCTGTTTTTCATATACTTGGCCATGCCCGCGGATTTCAAGGGGGTAACCCCTGCCAGTATGTGGACCTTCTCGTGGAGGTTGCGCTCCCGTACCCCCTCCATCCACTGGGCGAACCTGTCCGTGTTATAGACACATTGGGTCTGTAT
>JAFDIX010000978.1 GCA_019307805.1 Deltaproteobacteria bacterium
AGGCATTGAGACAGGGACGGGCATTTATTGTTCATGAAAATATGGCGCCGGCCAGAGGTTTCAAGTACTATTATGTTTCAGATGAGGGATGGCACTTGACCATGGGCGAAGAAAAGTCATTCCAGACCGGCACCCTGTTCATCGAGATACCCAAAGAAGGTGAGATCAGGCTTATCAGAGATGGGACTGTTGAGAAACGCTGGCGTGGGAACCAGGTGTCTTTCAGGGTAGAACAAAAAGGCGTCTATCGTGTGGAAGTCTACTGTCATCTTTTTGTCTTTGGCTGGAGACCCTGGATTTTTTCAAACCCGATCTATCTGAGATAACTCCTAACCGTTCACGGGTTCAGAGCCCGCCCTGGTGCGACTCGTGGCATGATTCCAAACCTGTGCTTGAGTAGGCTTAGACTGTACTTTTCGCATTTATAGTGCCGATGATCGGTCTGGGCCAAGGGTTCAGAGGTTCAAAGGTTGCTTTCTCATCACCATACGTCATTTTGTAAACGTTTTGTAGGGGAAAACCGACCGGCTTGCACATCCCCACAAATCTGCCCGCCATTGCCGACCTCTTGGGATATGCCCGTTCCGTACATGACAGGCGAGGCAGGCGAGGCGGGTTTGGAACATGGTTTTTGGCAATTATGCCGCAAGGCCAGCATTATTACGGGGACTTCGGATCTTCAATTTTGTCCCTGTCCCTAACCCTGAACGTTGAACCCTGAACCTGTGAACTCTTACGATAACTCAAAGACTGCGGCAATCCCAAGCCCGCCCCCACCACAAATAGTTTCCAATCCATATGAGGAACCGCGCCTTTTCATCTCATGGAGTAAAGTCACCAATCTCATGGCGCCGGTAGCGCCGATGGGATGCCCAAGGGAAATGCCGGAACCATTGACATTGATCTTTTTATCAAAATCCTCCTTTTTAATACCCATCATCCTGGCATCGGCCAGTGCCTGAACAGCAAATGCCTCCTGTATCTCAATGAGGTCTATCTGATCAATGGTGAGCCCTGCTTTCTTGAGGGTCTTGTCCACGGACGCAGGTACAGCGGGATAGGTGAGTGTCGGGTCGGCACCGGCGACAGCACAGGATCTGAAATAGGCCATGGGTTCAACACCCAGTTCCTTTGCTTTTTCCTCGGTCATTAATACCACCGCGGCTGCGCCATCGTTCTCGGTGGATGAATTTCCAGCAGTACACACCCCGTCGGAATATACAGCCGGTAATCTGGCAAGTTTTTCAAGAGTAGTATCTCTTCGGGGTGTTTCGTCGGCTTCAAATATCAATGCTTCCCCTTTCCTTTGCGGGATCGGCACAGGGACAATCTCTTCGTTGAATTTCCCCGCATCTATTGCAGCAATAGCTTTCTGATGGCTTCGAAAGGCCCATTCGTCAGCTTCCTGGCGTGTGATGTGTTCGTTCTTTGCTGCCTTCTCGGCCCAGGTCATCATGGAATTGAGTTCACCGAACCTGTCGACAGGCTGGGACATGACTCTCGCACGCTGTATCCTGTCATAGACGGGGATTCCCCACATGGAAAGGGCTCCGTGTCCTTTTGGCATGAAACCCCATTTCTCATCTACCTTTCCGCCCAGGCCCCACCTTATATGGCCGGGCACATATAGTTCTGCCTGGCTCATACTGTCCATTCCGCCGGCAACGATAATGTCTGCGTTGTCGGTTTGGATTTTCATTACACCGAAAAAAATGGCGTCCAGACCGGAGCAGATCACATCATCTACAAGAACAGGTTCGGTTTTTGCCCTTTTTACTGCTTCATTAAGAACCAGGCTGGCCAATTTGTATACAGGAACATCCCGTAGGGATCCGCCAAATCTTCCGATAGGGGTCCGTACCCCACTCACAATAACAACGCTTTTCAATTCTGATCTCCTTTGCTTAAATGGTCTTTCAGAAAAAGATCTGCCAATAATTCTATCCTTCCCCAAAACCCCTGGTCCGAGGAATCAAGCCGGTTGTCATAAAAGCAATCGACAGGATTTTGGAACTATAATATCCGCAAAAAAATTATTTCAAGCCTATTTCCAGGCAGAAATGGCGGAATTAGGGTTC
>JAFDIX010000255.1 GCA_019307805.1 Deltaproteobacteria bacterium
AAAGAAATAATGAGGAGGAGGATAATCATGAAAAGAGCATCGTTCATTTTCTTTTTCATGCTCGTGACGTTTGTTTTTGCAGGGATGGCAGTGGCCCAGGAGCCTATCATTTTCCCTGCCAAGGGACAGAGCCAGGACCAGATGGAAAAGGACAAATTTTCCTGTTACCAGTGGGCCAGAAACGAAACCGGATTTGATCCCATGAAGCAGCCCACGGCATCCAGCCCACCGCCCCAGCAGCAGGCCCGGCAGGGCGGGGCATTACGGGGCGCAGCAGTGGGTGCCGGTGCAGGGGCGCTTGTCAAAAGGAGCGGGTCCCGCAGCAGGGGGGCGGCGACCGGAGCTGTGGTTGGAGGCGTGCTCGGCGGTGCACGACAGAGCCGACGAAATCAAAAAGACCAGCAGGCTCAGCAGCAGTGGGAACAGCAGCAGGCCAGTCAATATGCGGCGCAACGCAATACCTACAACCGCGCCTATTCAGCCTGTATGGAGTCCAAGGGATACACGGTCAGGTAAAATCGGAATGCGGAATGCGGATTTAAATTAGGAGAGAAAATGATGAAAAAGATATTTATTTTTGGGATGATACTGTTTTTCCTGTGCATAGTCCATTTTCCGGCTTCTGCTGAAGACTTCGATGGGTCAAAGGAATTGGTGTGTGCGTGCATGCGGGTGATTGAATGTGGGCCGGACGGCAATTGCGTGGAAGTGTCGGCTGAGGAAGTGGGCATCCCTGACTTTCTTAGAATCAATTTTGTGGAAAAGACAATCAGCGCACCACAATGGGGCAAAAACCAGAACCCTTCTAAAATCGAAAACCTGGAACGCATTGATGGAAAACTGATCCTGCAGGGTGCGGAAGACGGCCTCAGAGATGTTCGGGACGGCGTGGGCTGGAGCATGGCCATTTCCGAGGAAACAGGTAAGATGGTCTTGACCGAGTCCGGGGATCAGTTTGGACTTGTGGTTTTCGGAGCCTGCACTCCCAGATAAGCAGGTATTGGCGGCAACTCCCACACTTTTTCACATGGAGTGATGGAGTAGCCGACTTCGCCATAGTAGCCAATGGCTACGGCGGCTAAATTGGAGTATTGGAAAAGAAAAGGAAGACTTGCATCATGCAAATCAGAAGATTTTCTGCCGTCAAGATTACTGTAACGATCGGCATTCTTTGGCTTTTTCTTTTTGGTTCCTATGCAGGTGCGGGCTCCACTGTAGGGCTCTCAAAGGGAGCGACTGTGTATGTATCCATCTATTCACATCTTTACGCCGGGCCCAGGGCCATCACCTACAATCTGGCCGCAATGCTGAGCATTAGAAACACGGATCCAAAATTTTCGATTATCATAACATTCGCAGATTATTACAATTCAGAAGGGAAGTTGGTCGAAAGGTATCTGAAGGAACCCATCACGCTCCAACCTTTGGCGACAAAACACTTCTATATTCATGAATATGATACCAGTGGAGGATCAGGGGCCAACTTCATCGTAAAATGGCGATCAAAGAAAATGGTCAACAAGCCGATCATCGAGGGAATCATGACGGGTCTGCGGTCCGGGCAGGGGGTCTCATTCCGTTGCCCCGGACAGGAAATCACCGAGCATGAAAAATGATGAATACCCAAGCAATCGGCGATCAGCCATCAGCCTTTGAAAAGAGGAGATTAGGAGCATGAAGTGTCCTAAGTGCCAGGCTGAACTGCCGGACAGTGCAGTTGAATGTGCCGTGTGTTCTTATCCCATTGATTCGGAGAGTGAGGGCGCTGATACCAGCGGCTCCCAACCTGCCGGTTCAGGGAAGGCCACCAAACCTCTCTCTGGGTTTAGACGTACGCTCTCCACGGAACTGATGGAGAGGGAAATGCGCGTGCAATTTCTCGAGGAATGCAATGCACTCCTTGAGTCTCGAACCTACGACCCTGGTGAGACCATTATTCAGCAAGGGGAAAAAAACAGGGATCTCATCTTCATCACAGAGGGGGCACTCGAAATATCCACGGAAGGTGATGGTGAAAAGGTCATGCTCAGCCAGGTAGAAGCACCATATATCCTGGGAGATATTGGGTTTGTCTCCGGATTTCCCAGAACAGCGACGGTCAAGGCGGGAACCCGGGTCAAGGGCTTCGTGATGCCTTACGAAAACTTCAACACTCTGTTTGACAAGACTCCGGATTGGTTTCTTCAACTCCTGACGTCTTTCGTCAGTGGTATTAAATCGCTTATCTTTGAAAATGCACAATTGAAAAAGGAAATGAGAGCACGATAACCATGGAAGACGTACTCATCGAATTCAGGGACGTTACCAAGCGATTCGGTAATCGGACCATTCTGGACAGTGTCAATTTCAGTATTTATGATAACCAGGTGACGACCATCATTGGCAAGAGTGGGACCGGTAAGAGCGTTCTGCTCAAACACATTATGGGGCTCCTTGAACCTACAGAAGGAACAATTTTATTTCAGGGCAAGCCCACCGACCAAATGGACAGGAAAGAGCTGGACGAATTCAGGAGCAAGTTCAGCTACTGCTTTCAAAACAACGCCCTTTTTGACTCCTTGACGGTCTTTGATAACATCGCCCTTCCTCTTCGGCAGACCACGAAGCTGGACAAAAAGGAAATAGAGAAAAGGGTGATGGAGAAAGTGGAGCAGGTGGAGCTTTCCGAGGTCCACGACAAATATCCTTCAGAAATCTCGGGCGGTATGCAGAAAAGGGTGGCCCTCGCCCGTGCCCTTATTACAGATCCCCATATCGTACTCTTTGATGAGCCAACCACCGGGCAGGATCCGGTAAGAAAAAACGCAATCCTCGGAATGATTGCACAAAACCAGAAAAAGTTCGGGTTCACCACCATCATGATCAGCCATGAGATCCCTGACGTGTTTTTCATTTCAGACCGCATACTGATACTCTACGATGGCGACATCATCTTTCAGGGGAGCTATAAAGAACTTGATAACCTGGATCACCCCATGGTGGATGAATTTGTGAAAAGCCTTGAAGGTTTTCAGGACGAATTGACCGGTCTTCATTCAAAGAAGAGTTTTGAGAGCGCCTATGAAAAGCGGCTTGATGAGAAAGAGCCACACGAGAAAGTCATCGCCATCGTTTTCTCCCTTGATGATATTGACGACATGAACGAAAAACTCGGCCCCACAAAGACCCAGGAGGTGCTCCAGTACCTGGGGGAAAAGGTGAACAAGCACTTCGGCAATGTAGGCATCTCCATCAGAATCGGCAGAAATCAGATCGCAACCATGCTTACCGAGACAGACAGCCAGACGGCCGGTCAGATGCTGGAAGATTTTGCAAAGGATATCCAGGAAAAAGGATTGAGCGAATTAGAGGCTGTGGCAAATACTGGAGACACTTCAAAGCCATCCACTTTTTCAATCTCAGCAGGATTGACGGAAGGGGATGCAACAGAAGATATGGACGCGCTTTCAAAGAGGGCCGGATCCAGCCAGAAGGCGATCGCAGCATTCCCCATGTAAACCTTGTGACCCGAACCGGAACTTCAAAGAATTCCACTCTTTTTAAGGATGAGAGACTCCGAGTCTTTTAGCGGCTCACGGGAAGTGTCAGGATGGGGGCGGGCTGCTGTTCCGCTCCAGCGGCTATACTGGATTGCCACATGGTGCTGACAGCCCCGAATGCCCTCTTGGTGGGTTGATCCGTCTCATCAATATAGAACCAGTAGCCGCGATATTTTACCGCTACCCAGGCTTTCCCGGGGCGTCCCTTTGAGTTGCGAATCTGAATCCCCTGACCCGCCAGACCCAAAGGCGGGTATGTAATGGCGACCCCGGATTGACTATGTTCTTCCGGGACATGAACGCAGGCACTCATAATATCCACCAACTCCGCAGGAGCCCGTGTCGTGATCCCGATTCCGGCCCACTCTTTTCCCCTGAGCGCAAAGTAGACCGGGATGATGATATCTTGGCCTTTGTTTTCAGGCTCGGACCGTCCAAGCATAGAGAGTATTTCATTAACATCCTTTATGTGTTTCGGGTCATACCCCGTAAGCACGAAATAAAACTTCTCCTTAATTGTCTCGTCCCTTAACCAGTAAAGAACATGTGCATCTGCCAAATCGGTGGAAATCCTCACAAATTGGGAGAATCGGGGATCCGGTTTGGACCCATGGGGAAGAAAATCAGGATTTCGAATGCCGTTGATGGTTTCCACCATCATGGTGAAAAGGCCTCCCGGGTTCCTCGAGGTGCGAATGAGCAAAATAAGGGTTTCCAGTGGAACGGGCGAGTGCAGTTGTCTCAGGAATTCTGCACCCTGGGCCGGCGCATAGGTGATGGTGGGGTTTTCTTCATAGGCCACACCGGAACTGAGGGGTACAAGGTTCCCGACGTAATTTTCAGAGGGGCCGATACCCACCTGAGCATTGGCATTGGCAGAAAACCGAATGTTGGCTGCCACTGCCGTTATGGCCAGCATATTATAGGTTTCCCCATAACGGCCTCGAACAATGGACATAAGCAACTGTTCATTGTCGGTTTGGGTAATGGCTTCATTGTAGCTCGCCCTTCCCTTGCTGATGGATCTTGGTCCAAGCTGAGTGCATCCGTAAAATGAAAATATCGTGGAACACAGGATTCCCAAGGCAAGAAATAATCTCAGACCGCCCGGATAAAAGCCCATTGTTGACCCCTTTCAATAATAAGGCAGTCAGCTTATTAATTGAGTAATAGCACGTGAGAATATACAAGGATGCACTTTTTTTCAAGTATTAGAAAAAATGGGCCGGCTTCTCAACATTTCCGGGCTTTACACTCTGAGTCATCTATTATATGTGTTCTTTCCATATTTGAAAATGCAAGAATGCAGGAGGCTCTCCAATGGTTGAGGATGAGTGGGGAAGAGATCCAAATGTTCAGAGGATGCGCAGGGTCTTCAGGGCCATGGAGGAGGCACAAAGCAGAATGCTCGATGAACTGGGCATTTTGCCCTTTGATCCACGGCTCAAACGCTGGCGTCAAATCACTTTGGGCTTGTGGGAGAAATGCTGGGGCCGAATGCTGCAGTCCGGTGTTGGGGCTCAGGAAAAGGCAGCAAGCCTCTATATCCACTGCCTTTCACGTGTCATGGGGCGTGAGGGTGTTTCTGTTCATGAGGGGGTTCTTCCCAATGACAAAGAGGTGGAGAAACTGATAATGGAGGTGTTGCCATGATCCGGTTGAGACTTTTTGGCCGTTGTCGTATCTATCACGATCCTGTCACGCCCGTGCTCCGGGCTCCGGCACAGATTGGGTGGGAGGCCTGGTTTCGTAC
>JAFDIX010000256.1 GCA_019307805.1 Deltaproteobacteria bacterium
ACCCGAACCATCAAGCACAGGACAGGCAGGGAGGGCATCTTTCGCAGTAGCGCTTTCATCTGGGGCTGTCCTGTGATAAATTTCAAGGCCACACTGCCGTTCCACAGGGCTGGGCGTGAATATGCGGGCCTTCTGAAAGAGACCTACACAGCCCTTTAATCCAATAATGATTTCTTTCAAAGCGCTAAACAGTTATATAAATAAGAAAGGGAGAGGAGGAGATTATGGGCGTGCTTGTTACAGGAGGTACGGGTTTTATCGGGGCTCAGATTGTGCGATTTCTTTTGGAGAAAGGAGAGAAAGATCTCGTTGTTTTTGACATTAACCCATCCACAAAGTTGCTAAGTGGTGTGGAGGATCGAATCGAGGTGGTCCGGGGAGACCTGGGAAATATGAGCCACGTTTTGAATGTGGTGAAGGGCTTCAGTCCTAAGGTCATCTATCATCTGGGAGGCATGCTTTCAGTACCTTCAGACGCGGACCCGGCAGCATCGTTTAGGGCCAATGCCATGGGGACCTTTCACATCCTGGAGGCAGCGAGACTGTTCGAGGTGCCCCAGGTTATATTTTCCAGCACCCTTGGGACCTATGGTTATGATTTGGACAATCATGCAGACGTAATCGACGATTATACCCTGCAGCGTCCGGTAATCTTCTATGGCGCCACCAAAGTATTTTGCGAGCATATGGGGTTGTTTTACAAGCGAAAGTATGGGCTCGACTTCCGGGGGTTACGATATCCATCCATCGTGGGACCGGGCGTCAAAACCCCTGGGGTGGCCCAGTTCACCTCCTGGGCCATCGAGGAAAGCGTTAAGGGCAACCCCTTTACCATATGGGTGAAACCTGAAAGCAAATGCGCGGTGATGTATTTTAAGGATGCGGCACTGGCCGCCATTAAGTTAGGAGAAGCACCTCTATCAAGCATTAAGATGGTAAATTACATGATTGGCGGTGCCACTCCCATTGCCAGTGCCCGGGAGCTGGCAGATATCGTTAAGAAAAAGATCCCCACTGCGAAGATTGATTTCAAACCAGACCCTGAAATCCAAATGTTTTTTGACAAGCTGTTGCCCATTGATGATAGTATTGCCAGGAAGGAATGGGACTGGGACCCTGAGTATGACCAGGAGCGTATCGTTGATGATTTTATTGAAGAGATGAGGCTGCATCACGAGCGCTATGCATAACAAAAACCTAAAATGTTCGGTTCTAGGTTCCAGGTTCACGGTTCAAAGGTTGTAAGATTTTGATATTGCTCATATTGCAAAACGTTAATTGCATTGGCACTTTCACCCATTGGGTGTAATAGCTTTACTGCTCTTATTGATGCATTATCCCTTTGATATGAAACGGTTATTGTTTTTCAACCGTGAACCGTGAATGCTGAACCGCTCAACCTAGGAAAAAATAAAGGAGGAAAAAATGGACAAAAGGATTATCACGGCGGCTATTACAGGGTCTATTCATACCCCCAGTATGTCACCCTATTTACCGATAACCCCGGATCAGATCGTGGATGAGGCGGTCAGGGCCTGTGATGCAGGCGCGGCCGTGGCGCACATTCATGTTCGCAACCCTGAGACAGGTCAGCCTTCTGCTGATGTCAACCTCTTCAAGGAGGTTGCCGAAAAGATCAAGAGCAGGTGTAACATCGTGCTCTGTATCACCACGGGTGGCGCGCTGGGAATGACAACGGAGCAGAGGGTGGAAGCAATGACAATATTGAAACCGGAGCTGGCCTCTTTTAATTTTGGCTCTTTTAATTTTGCCCTGTTTCATGTCCTTGAGAGTCTCAAGGAGTTTAAATTCCCGTGGGAGCAAGAATTTTTGGCCCGTAGCGAGGACGCTATTTTTCCCAACACCTTCAAGTCTCTTAGGGAATTCTCAGGGTTTTTCAATAAATACAATGTCCAACCCGAACTGGAGGTATATGATACGGGCCAGATCAATAATGTCGCCTTCATGCTAAAAAAGGGGCATCTCAAAAGGCCGATTTATATCCAGTTTGTCCTGGGCATTTTAGGGGGAATTCAACCAACGGCCGATAATGTGCTCTTCCTGCGGAAGAGCGCCAGGGAACTCATAGGTGATTTCACCTGGTCGGTCTGTGCGGCCGGCCGCCATCAGTTTAATATGTGTACCCTCTCCCTGCTTATGGGCGGAAACGTGCGGGTCGGTCTTGAGGATAACCTCTATATTGAGAAGGGTGTCAAGGCCAGGAGCAATGCAGAGCAGGTGGAAAAGATCATCAAGATTGCCAGGGAGTTGGGCATTGAGCCGGCTACTCCTGATGAGGCCAGAGAAATACTAAAATTAAAAGGGTTGGATAAGGTTGATTATTGAGGCGTGGAGGCGATTATGAGTCGTTTATTATGGAAACCTTCTGAAGAAAGAATCAAAGGAACCAACATGTATCGATTCATCGGCTTTATTAATGAAAGATACAACAAAAATTTCACCGAATACGAGCCCCTCTACCGGTGGTCTGTCGAAAATATCCCGGATTTCTGGGCATCCATGTGGGACTTCGCCGACATCAAGGCATCAAAACCTTATGATCAAGTCATTGACGATGTGACCAGAATGCCCGGCACCAAGTGGTTTTCAGGGGCCCGGCTCAATTTTGCGGAAAATCTTCTCAGGTACCGGGATGAACAGACGGCCCTGATCTTCAAGGGTGAGAATCAAGATGCCACCAGAATGACCTATGGCGAACTCTACGAGGAAGTGGCCCGCGTTGCCAGATCTCTAAGGGAGGCGGGCGTCCAGGTGGGTGATCGGGTCGTCGGCTTTATGCCCAATATGCCTGAAACCATCATTGCCTTGCTGGCAGCAGCAAGTATGGGGGCGACCTGGTCTTCCTGTTCCCCTGATTTCGGCATCAAGGGCGTGCTTGATCGATTTGGCCAGATCAGGCCCAGGGTCCTGTTCACAGCTAATGGGTATTCGTTTAAGGGAAAACGGGTTGACTCTTTGGAGCATATCTCAAATATCCTGAAGGAACTGCCGAGCATTGAAAAGGTGGTGGTGGTACCGTACACCGAACAGGACCCGGATATCAAGGGTGTGCCTAATGCCATCCATTACCGGGATTTCAAATCTCCTGAACCGGGCCTAGAAATTGAATTTGAGCAGTTACCTTTCGATCATCCCCTCTATATCATGTTCACCTCCGGGACCACAGGCCTTCCCAAATGCATGGTCCAGAGTGCAGGGGGGATCCTCATCCATCAGTTGAAAGAACTCATTTTACACTCGGACCTGAAACAGGAAGATACCATCTTCTATTTTACCACCTGTGGCTGGATGATGTGGAACTGGCTGGTATGCTCTCTGGGTGTGGGCGCGAACCTGGTGCTATTTGACGGCAATCCTTTCCACCCAAATACCGGAGCCCTCTGGAAACTGGCCCAGGACGAAAAAATTACGATCTTCGGCACAAGTGCGGGGTATATTGCAGCCCTTCAAAATGCAGGCGTTAAGCCCGGCAAGGAATACGACCTTAGCCCTTTAAAGGCCGTGCTCTCCACAGGGTCTCCCCTGTCCGAGGAAAACTTTGAGTATATTTACAGGGAGGTCAAACAGGACCTCCAACTCGCCTCCATCGCCGGAGGCTCAGACATCAATGGCTGTTTTGCTCTCGGAAACCCCACGGGACCGGTCTATGCGGGCGAATTACAAGGCAGAGGACTGGGCATGAAAATCGCTGCTTATGACGAGGAAGGGGAATCAATCATCAACCAGCAGGGTGAACTGGTCTGCACCGCCCCGGCCCCATCCATGCCTATCTATTTCTGGGATGATCCGGACAACGAGAAATACCATGCCGCCTATTTTGATATGTACCCCAATGTGTGGCGGCACGGGGATTTTATAAAGATCAATGATCGGGGGGGTGTGGTGATTTATGGAAGGTCGGATGCCACCCTGAACCCCGGAGGGGTGCGGATCGGGACAGCCGAGATCTACAGCCAGGTGGACCAGTTGGAGGAGTTAGAAGACAGCATTGCCGTGGGGCAGGATTGGAAAAATGATGTCAGGGTGATTCTGTTTGTCCAATTGTCTGAAGGGGTTGACTTGACCGAAGATCTAAAAAATAAGATCAAAAAGACTATCCGTGCCAATGCCTCTCCAAGGCACGTCCCTGCGAAGATCCTTGCTGTACCGGAAATCCCTTACACGCTTAATATGAAAAAAGTCGAATTGGCTGTCAAAAAGGTCATTCATAACCAGCCCGTGCTCAATAAAGATGCGCTCCGGAACCCCGGAGCATTGGATTATTACGCAAACTTCAAAGAGCTTCAGGAGGATTAGCTCCTTTTTGCCTTCCAGGCACGTATCTCTGCAGTCAGGGCCGGTAAAAGCTCATTGAGGTCCCCCACCAGTCCCAGATCGCAAGCCTCAAAGATGGCCGCCCTGGGGTCCTGGTTTATGGCCACAACATAGTCGGATTGGTCCATGCCCACAACATGGTGCATCATTCCGGAAATCCCGACTCCTATGTAAAGCCTGGGCCGGACCGTCTTGCCGCTCTGGCCGATCATCTGCTCCTCTTTGGCCCAACCCTCGTCAACAGGCGGCCTGGTGGCACCCACGGCTCCACCAAGGGCCCGGGCCAGTTCTTCGATAAGGGCCCATTTTTCGGGGGTGCCTATACCCCAGCCTCCCGCGACCACGACCTCTGCCTTCTCGAGAGGGAAATCTTCTGCCTGCTCTTCCCGCACAATATCGAGAACTTTAGGCCCTAAGTCTTTCCCGGGCATGCTGACTTCAATCTCTATCACTTCGCCCTGCCTGCCAGGATCATTGAACTGTCGCATAACCCCGGGCATGATGGTGGCCATCTGGGGCCGATGGTCAGGACAGGTGATAGTAGCCACCATCCCTCCTCCCCAACCTGGGACCATTTGAAGTAACACGCCCTGGTCATTCACTGCCAGGTCGATGCAGTGGGCCGAGAGCCCGGTCCTGAGCCGGGCCGCAATTCGGGGAGCCAGCTCTACCCCCATGGCTGTAGCACCAATGAGGACAATTTCCGGCTTATGCTCCCTGATCATGTCTGTCAGCACCTGGGTATAGGCCAGGAGACGGTAAAGCTTCAGGCCGGGGTGATCCCCTATCAAAACCCGATCCGCGCCCCCATTGATCAGCCTTGGTGCCAGATCTCGGACATGGTGGCCCAGAAGCAGTGCTGTGACCTCGGTGCCGGTCCGGTCAGCCAATTCGCGGGCCTTGCCCAGCAGTTCCAGGCCCACCTCGGATAACAGACCTTCGCGATGCTC
>JAFDIX010000979.1 GCA_019307805.1 Deltaproteobacteria bacterium
CACAGCTCACGTTGGCCTGGAGTCCCAATGGTGAACCGGACCTTGCGGGCTACAACATCTATTATACTGACCAGGTTTCCACGGAACCTCATCTTTATAATGGCACTGATGCCGATCAAGGCTCCTCACCAATCTTCGTGGAAGCGGACGAGGTTAAGGAAGGAGATATCTGCCTTTTTGTGGTTAGTGGTCTGAGCGAAAACAAAACTTACTGCTTTACCTTAACTGCCATTGACACTTCGGAAAACGAGAGTGACTTTTCGGATCCTCCAGCGTGTTGGACGTGGACACCCCCTCCTGATGATGTTCTGGAGAGCCTGTTGATTAGTGGACCGGACTCAGTGTATGAGAATACGATGTCTAACTACACGGCAACGGCTACATTCAGTGACAGGAGCACGCAGCCTGCTACGAACAGCAGCTCCTGGAGCGAGGGTTCTTCCTATGCGAGCATCAGCGGGAGTGGGGTTTTGACCACATCCTCAGTGAATAGCGACCAAACGGTGACGATTGTTGCCTCATATACCTTTGACACTGTAACAAGGACAGCAGAAAAGGAAGTTACTATTAGAGATGTAGGTGAACCGCCGCCGGTACTTGTCAGTCTGTCAATTAGTGGTCCGGGTTCAGTGTATGAGAATACGATGTCTAACTACACGGCAACGGCTATATTTAGTGACGAGAGCACGCAGCCTGCTACGAACAGCAGCTCCTGGAGCGAGGGCTCTTCCTATGCGAGCATCAGCGGGAGTGGTGTTTTGACTACATCCTCGGTGAATAGCGACCAAACGGTGACGGTTGTTGCCACTTATACTTTTGATGTTGTTACAAAGCAGGCGCAAAAGGAAGTTACGATTGTCGACATTCCAGGGCCAAATCATCCCCCGGGCCAGCCCGAGATTATTTCGCCTTACTCTGGCGAAGAGGATGTTTCTTCTCTGGCAGCTGAGCTATGTGCCGGTTATTTTTCCGATCCTGACGGAGATGCTCACGCACATACCATCTGGCAGGTTAGCAGCAGGGCAGAAGACTTGCTAGAGGATTCTGCAGAGGATTTTGTACTTGAGGTTAACTCTGATTCTCATCTTACTTGTTTGACAGTTCCAATGATGGTGCTGGACGAAGAGACAACTTACTACTGGCGGGCAAGATTCTGTGACAGCGCTAACAATTGGTCGGAATGGTCAGATATTTATTCATTTACAACGCAGTTTTTGGGAGATGACGAAGATCCAAAAAATGGCATACCCGATGTTCAGGAGGTACGTGCTGATGTTGATCTGGACGGCAATGGGGTTGCGGACTCGCTTCAGTCGAATATCAAGACTGTCAACACAGTTGTAGGAGATGGGCAGATCGCGGTGAAAGTAGCTCCTGGCGTTTCTGTGGAAAAGATTAGATCAATCGATCCCGGGATACTTTTAGACTCGGGTGAAAGACCAGACGAGATGCCACTAGGAGTTATTGGTTTCAAGGTGGTTGTTCCTAATCCTGGTGACAGCACTGAGGTCACTATGTATCTGTCCGAGGCCGCCCCTAGTGATGCTCGGTGGTATAAGTACGACTCTGTTAACGGTTGGGTCCATCAGTTAACGGTGGTTTCTGTGTTTAGTGATGATAGAAAGACCGTATCCTTGTTACTCGAGGATGGTTATTATGGAGATGCCGATGGTGTCAAAAACGGTATAATCGTTGATCCGGGCGGCGTTGGCCTAACGTATTCATCCTTGTTACTCGAGGATGGTTATTATGGAGATGCCGATGGTGTCAAAAACGGTATAATCGTTGATCCGGGCGGCGTTGGCCTAACGTATTCATCCCCATCCGGGACTGGTGGCCAGGACAGTGGTGGTGGAGGCGGTGGGGGCGGCGGCTGCTTTGTTTCTGACATTATCCCGAGGCCGTGATCTTTACGTCTTTATCAAAGAAATTCCTTTACAAAGTGCGTTGCAAAGTATATAAGGGTAAGCCGTTAAGCCAATAGATGCTTAGAAAGACCTTTGCAAAACGCCCCCTTTTATTCAATTCCGGCGTTAGGCTCAAAATTTAATCCTCGAAATACTTAATGTATTCCTGTGGTT
>JAFDIX010000257.1 GCA_019307805.1 Deltaproteobacteria bacterium
CCACCGGGATCTTGCCGGCGGCCGGACCCTCGTCCACCGGCTCCATGAACCGCTTGGGATAATTGAAGTCGTCCTCCGTCTTCCAGCCGTAGCGGATGTTGAGCAGTTTCTGCAGCTGGGTCATCCGGTCCCCACAGGCTCGCAGATCATCTGTCGACCAGTCAAAGCCGGTACAGGCATTGATCGTCTTGGCCAGGTCCGTCAGGGTGTACCCTCGTTTTTCCATGAACTTGCAGTGGCAGGAGGAGTTGATGACGTTGCAGTAGTCATGAAACTTGGCATTACGATCCGCCGCGTTCTTCCAGCTCCATCGTTCCTCGTTCTCCACTTCATCAATACCCCACTCCGGGAGCCGGATGTGCCCCACCCAGATATGCTGGCTGTTTCCGCGCTCATGGTTGGGACCGGCGGCAACCCCGGTACAATAGTTCAAGGCCGATATATACTGGGCCCGCCAGTTGTGGGCTGCGATCTCCTGACCCTTCATCTGCACGGCCCAATCCTCGGAACCCTGTCCAATGGCCTCGGAGGCAATCTTACAACCCTCACCCAGCAGGTACCCCAGGCCGTCTGCCCGCAGACCGATCTTTCTCACCATCTCCACCATGGCCTCGGCATTGCCCCAGGTCAGGTCCAGGCCGTAGGTGTCTTTCCTGGTGATGACCCCCTTCTCATAGGATTCCATGGCCCAGGCAATCACCGCACCCAGAGAGATGGTATCCAGGGAGTACAGGTTGGCCAGTTCACCGGCATAGGCCAAGGCCTTGATGTCTTTGACCATGGTGTTGTAGCCCATCATGGCAAAGGACTCGTACTCCGGCCCCTTGCCCTTGTAAGCGTAGGGCCCTTCCTTGACCTCACACCGGTTGTGGCACTGGAGCACGCAGTACTGGCAGGGCCAGGGCTTGGCATTGAGTTCCTTGGCATACTTTGAAGCATGCAGGCTCTCCACGGCCTCGGGGTCGGTGCCCAGTTGGAAGTTTTTGATGGGGAGGTTCCCCTGGGGGGCAAAGTTTTGGGTGGCTGCGGCCGTACCGACCCGTTTACTCTGAAGCCATTCGTCCACCTCATTATCCATCTGGATCAGGCGCTGGTTGATTTCCCTGTTGAGCCGGTCCACTTCTTCCGCATTATACACCGGCACGCTCTGGCTGCCCCGAATAGCAATCCCTTTGAGCATCTTGGATCCCATGACCGCTCCCAGACCACAGCGGCCCAGGAAGGACTTCTTGCGGGTCTGGATGTTGCCGTAGCGCACCAGGCGCTCCCCGCTCTGGCCGATGGTGACCACCTCGAACTTGTCTCCCTCGGCATCCTTGATCCCGTCTTCCCCCTCATAGGCGTCCTTGCCCCAGAGATGGTTGGCATCCTTGATCTCACACTTGTCATCGTCAATGACCACGTAGACCGGCTTATCGGCCCGACCATGAACCACAATGGCATCATAGCCGGCTTCCTTGATCTCGATGCCGAAGCTTGCCGTTGCAGCCGAATCCGCATTGAGATGGAAGGAGGGCGAGATGGCACCGGCGGTCCACTTGGCGGCTCCGGTCTGCTTGATGCCCTGCATGGGCCCCGGGGCAAAGGTCAAGCGGTTGGCCGGGTCAAAGGCAGTGGTGCCCCGGGGTGATTCCTTCCAGAGCATGTAGGCGGCCATACCGGCACCGCCCAGAAACTTCTCATAGACATCTGTTCCAATAACTTTTCATAGCCAGGGACCTCCACCTTTATTGATTTGAAGAAAATACCATAGAAGGATAGGGAAAATAAGATGATATGGAACCGCAGATTGCATGATGAGGCACTTGATCCTGCCCCTTAACCACGCTCCATCAGGGAAGCCAGAAACCGCAGGTGGGCGCAAGACCCAGGAAAATATCTCTGGTCTTTTTGTCCGCACTTTTCTCGGCGTATCGCATGTAAAGGTCCATCCCCTGTGCCTCCAGCATCATGGCAATGTCCAGGACTCCGGAAGGACTGAGCATGGCATCCCGATTTTCGTGGATAAAGGCCTCACTCGTAAATCCTCCCTCCATTGCCGTTAAGACCGTGCCGGACTCAAATGCTGCCCTGTCAGGGGTTTCTCCTTCCAGATCAGCATAGAGCCCAAAGAGTTTGTCCCTGTGAATATCTTCTATGTCGGCCAGCTTTGTAAGAAGGGCAGATACTTCCCGGTCGCCGGTCGTCATGGCTATTCGACGATAGAATTCTGCCAGGCCCGCCTCAAGGGCATAGGCCGTCACAATGGCCTGTGCAGCCGTTTCATTCCCTTTGAGGGCGGCCATCCCCATTTCTGCCGGGCCGGCTGCTGCAAGCCCTTGCCACGCCTTGATGCCGCCCTTGAGGTTGAAGACATGACGGAACCCCCGCCCCTGAAGAAATTGCGCAGCTGCCCGGCTCCGCCCCCCAACCGCTCAGTAGATGATGACCGGCTTTTCCCGGTCAATTTCTCCGATGCGATCACCCAGATCAGGGAGTGGAATCAGTTTGGATCCAGGGATGCGGGACTGTTCATACTCCCCGGGCTGCCGAACGTCCAGAAGGGTATAGGTCCCCTCACTGTGTGCTTGAATGAAGGCCTCCGCCTCTTTCACATCGAGATTGACAGCGGGTATAAAAAGCTCTTTCCAGCGCATCAGTACATTGCTCCTAGAGGATTGGGTCAGGTCTGAAGTGAATGACTCGAAGGGGTTTGAGTTCCCCGGCGTTGCAGGGATTGTGTTCCTGGGGACAGTTAGAGAGGGCCGCCAGGACATCCATCTCTGCCCGGAAGTCGATGTAATCTCCCGCCTTTGATTTAGGGGGCTGAATGGAGTAGCTGCCATCCGATTCAATGGGGCAGTTCATGAACACATTCATGTTGTAGGGGACATCTTTCCACTTCAGCCCCCAGGGTTCGACCGCAGCGGCCAGGTTGTCCCGGCAGTTGAGGGTGTCTTTTATGCCATACCGGTATTCATTGGTGTAGGATGAACAGGCCCCTGCCAGCATGTCATGGACGCCGCATGTATCTTCGATGATCGTCATGAGCTTGGAGGCTTCGTCCGAGATAAGAACGTAACCGACCCCGGGATAGACCTGTCCGTTGAGATTGATGGTGTTTTCCGGTGAAATGCGCTCTTCAAGCCGGTGGAGGTTGAAGCATACAAAGTCGGCCACCTGCTGGCCTTCTAAATCAATAATGCGAAGGACTTCACCCTTCATAATCTCCCGACCATAGTATCCGCGGGGCTGGATGATCTGATCGTCGAGCACTTTTCCTGTTACGGCTTCCGGTTTCTGGGACATCACACAACCTTCCTTTCAATGTCGGGATAGGGTTTTGCGTTGCTGACCTCCTTATAAACATATCAGAGAGGCAACACTACTTTTCCCCTGTCGTTGGCAGGATAAACAAGGCGAAAACGTCGGGTTTTTTATTGAACCCACAGGGTCAACGAAAATAACATTTGAAATGCCATAATGCAAGACCTCCCCTGCAAATTCCTACCTATTGAGCAGGGCGCAGGTCCTGACCAAACCGATGAATTCCGTGCGATAACCCATTTCATCACTTCCTTTTGCTCCTTTGGCCAAGGCGATGACGTCCTGGTAGGTCAGATCTTTCCTGAACTCCGAATCCCTCAGGAGCATGCCGAACCCGGCCACGGCTGCTGCGAACCTGAAGTTGGTGGAACTCTCCTTCAGTGCGATGTCGGCATGCATCACAGGTTTCTCAATCAGTCTGCTCACATTCTCTCTGGGCGGTTTGTAACGGAGCTTGACCGTCATGATCTCATTGGTGTCGGAGGCTGGGCTTTTGACAATGGTTTTCTGGTATTTCAAGGGGTCACTGGTCCTGGCTGAACCACGTGAATCGGCAGGAATGATTTCGTAAAGGGCGGTCACGGTGTGTCCTGCACCCAGTTCTCCGGCATCCTTTTGGTCATCGTTGAAATCCTCTCTTGCCAGCATCCTGTTTTCATATCCGACGAGTCGGTAGGCCTTTATTTTTGCGGGATTAAACTCAATCTGGATTTTAACATCTTTGGCAATGGTAAAGAGTGTCGCACGAATGTCCGTTACGAAGACTTTTTCCGCTTCCCTGATATTATCGATATAAAAATAATTTCCATTCCCGGCATTGCTGATCTGCTCCATTCTGCCGTCTTTGTAATTCCCCATGCCAAAACCGCACATGGTGAGATAGATGTCCTTTCTCCGTTTCTCCTCCACAAGACGCACCAACTCACTGGTAGAAGACACCCCCACATTAAAATCCCCGTCAGTGGCGAGAATAACACGGTTATTCCCATCCCTAAGTAAATTTTCCTCGGCAACCCGGTAGGCCAGCCGAATCCCTGCGCCACCCGCGGTGCTCCCACCCGCACTGAGGCTCTCTATGGCCCTCAGAATCCTCTCCTTCCGGGAGGCGGGCGTCGATGGAAGTACCAGACCCGCAGAACCGGCATATGCGACTATGGCTACGCGATCCATTTCGTGCAACCCATCCAGAAGCAGCCGAAAGGCCTTTTTGAGCAGGGGGAGCTTGTTTGGGGATCGCATGGAACCGGAGCTGTCGATAAGAAATACCAGGTTGGACGGCTTCAGGGCCTTGTAATCCAGAGATTTCCCCTGGAGACCGATATGAACCAGTCGGTTTTCGGGATTCCAGGGACAACCGGATATCTCGGTGGTGATGGAGAAGGGATGTTCTCCTTCGGGGTTCGGGTAATCATAGCGGAAGTAATTGATCATCTCCTCAATTCTGACGGCATCTTTCGGAGGCATCCGATTCATTTGAAGGAACCTTCTCACATTGCTGTATGAGGCGGTATCCACATCTATGGAGAAGGTGGAAAGGGGATTCTCGGAAACATCCTTGAAACGGTTCTCGTAAATGCGATCATACTCCTCGGTATTGAAGTCCGAAAGCAAAGCATCAGTTGAGGAGGATGACATGTTGATTCGCGCAGGTGCCGCATAATCATAATCGAAGGTTCCCATGAGTGGTGAACTGGATCTGCTCCTGTAGGCGCTAAACTGGGGAATGGCCATGGCAGCCAAAAGGCATAATATAACGACAATAAAGGTGAGCGTAAGGACTGAAAACCGGCGGCCTTCTTTAACTCTTACATGGCTCATGGTAAGATCCTCCTTTCCTGGTTGGTCAATTTAAAGGTGTGCGGTTAGGGAAATTTTCACCTTAAAGGAGGGGAAAAATCAAGGGAAAAGTTACAGCTTAAGTAACAATTTCAGTTGGTTACAATATTTTCCACATAAAGCCCCTTTCTTTAATGGTACCTATATGTAAAAGTTTGTAAGGAGATGTAATTCCTGATAGGATAATGTCCAAAATTTCTCAGGTATCCACAGCCAGGGCACATTCGAAATATACAGGGCGAAAAAATACTTACCTGGTACAAAGGTGCCGTTTAAAGAGGAAAACTGATCCAAGGGAGTCATCATGGATAAAAAGGGACAGAAATTCCGTGTGCCGGATTTGCATGCAAAGGTCAGGACTTTGGAGACTGTATTTGGTGAGAAGTTCATGCGAAGGGGGCTCAACCCTCGAACCATAGACAAGTGGCTGAAAGAACCGGGACCGATCCCGTACCTCAACTCACTGAAAATCTATTTCGGTGTCATCGGGATGAACGAATCCGATATGGTTAAATCCAGACATGAATTCTCGCAGCGGGTCTCGGAAATCTATTCCAAAATAAGGGAGTCTGAGGACGTTCAATATACCCCTGAAGACGTGATTGCAATCTATGACAGTTTTCATGAAGGCTCCCGTGAGGAACCCGTGTTTCTGGGAACGACCCTGAAAATGATACCCAAGGAGACCATGAACAATGACTACCTTTTTTTAAAAGGTGATTACCATATGTATCATTACTGGAAGACCGGCGATCTCAAGGACGCAAACAAGGTCCGCAGAAATCTGGTCACTGTGTATGACCTTGATGAAAAGAAGGGGTTGATGCACTCCCGGATCATGGTGACTCCCATGAAGCATAAAAAGAGGGAGGACTGGTGGGAATATGAAGGGTGGGTCTTTAATTTAAAGAATAAGCTTTTCTGGCTGTTTGAATGTGTAAAGGGTATGCCGCCGGAAATCGTTACGCTTCACATTTTCAAACCCCATTTCTGGCCTGATCCTGACCGTTTCTTCCTCTATGGCATAGTCTCCGCGCTCTCTTTGGATGGTTTTCCTTCTGCAAGCAATATCCTCCTGCAAAAAATTGAGAAAGGGGACGCACTGAGAGATAAGCTCGGATATTTTTCTCCGGAAGAGATCAAAGCCGAAGGCCACAGGATTGATATCCTCCGTTATATTGATAACAGAACCAAAAGTGCCCATGATGTTTTGTCTGCAAAATAGGGATAAAATTGAAAATCCTCAATGGTCATAGAGATCCATGATGATGAGATTGTTGCAATCGCGGTGGAAAAAAAGTAGGGGTCGCCCTATCACCATTTATGCCTTGATCATCCTTCTCCTGAATGGTCCCTTGTTGGCCGATGCAAAGGAACCTGTACAGGACCTGGAGCAGAACATATCCAGGGCTATCAGCATACTCAATGAATCGCGACATAGTAAGGATGGCAGTCAAGAGGTGCAGTTGCAGGAACTGCAGGAATTGCTGGTAAAGAGCTTTGATTTCCATGAGTTCTCAAAAAGGGTGCTGGCATCACACTGGAAAAGGTTCAGCGCTAGGGAGCAGGAAGTGTTTATAGATGTTTTCTCAAGATTTATCGGGGACTTCTATCTCAGAAAGGTGCTGGATCTGTATAGTGGGGAGAAGGTGATATTCATAGAACAGGCAAAGGTCACCGATTCGAAGGCGGTCATCACCATTCAGGTCCAGCGCAAGGGCCTTAAGATTCCGGTAAAGGTAAAGATGTTAAAGAGGGACGGGTCTTGGAAGGTTTACGATCTTGTGTTCCTCGGGATAAGTGGGGTATCGAATTATCGCGCCCAGTTCCGGGTTCTGCTCAAAAAGCAGTCGCCGGCCC
>JAFDIX010000258.1 GCA_019307805.1 Deltaproteobacteria bacterium
AAGATGAAAAAGAGAAATCAGAGTATTACTCGGCGGGAATTTATCAAGAAGACCGGAGTTGCAGGGGCAGCTATTGGGACGGCTGCAATGGTCCCCTCTTTTGCCCGGAAGGCCCTTGCCGCCAAAAGGGATTACATCCTTATCGGCCATCCCAACCCCTCTACCGGGCCTCTTGCAGGATTTGGCGAGGCCTCTCCATGGGCGGATAACAAGGCCATTGAGGCGATAAACAAACAAGGGGGAATTTTTATTAAGGAGTACGGCAAAAAGGTGCCCATCAAACTGAAGATGCTCGACACGGAGAGCAACCCCACCAAGGCGGCAGAGTTGGCCGCAAAGCTGATCCTCAAAGACAAGGTCGACCTAATGGTGGTAATGCATACGCCCGATACCGTAAACCCGGTTGATGCGATGTGTGAGAGATACAGTATGCCCTGCATCTCACTTGATGCGCCTGTGGATGCGTGGCTTACAGGCGGCCCCTACAAGTGGTCCTTTCACGCTTTCTGGACCGTTGACGCCTTGGCGAATGTTTTTGTTGACATCTGGGAATTAAACGGTGGGAAGACAAATAAAACAGTGGGTGCCCTATGGCCCAATGATCCTGACGGTATTACCTTCGAAAAGTTTTTCACTAAAATCCTGCCGGCAAGGGGGTATAAGGTTGTCGATCCGGGTAGATTCCCATATTTCAACAAGGATTTTACGAGTTTCGCGAATCTGTTTAAAAGGGAAAAGGTTGATATTTTGACCGGCTGTCCGATTCCTCCGGACTGGTCGACTGCCTGGAAGCAGTTAAAACAACAGAATTTTCAACCTAAAATCGCCACAATAGCCAAGGCCGCTCTCTTTCCTGCAGATGTCAATGCGCTTGGAGGCAATCTGGCTAATGGACTCACCGCCGAAATTTGGTGGAGCCCCCACCATCCCTTCAAGTCTTCCCTGACCGGCGAGACGGCTAAGGAAATGTGCGATGCCTGGACCAAGGAAACAGGCAAAGCATGGACACAACCCATTGGTTTCAAGTACGCGGGCTTTGAGCTTGCTGCAGATGCACTAAAGCGCGCGCAGACGCTCGATAAGGAAAAGTTGCGGGACGCCATTTCTGTAACTGATTTGAATACCATCGTGGGCCCCATCAAATATAACGACAAACATTTTGCAGAGACCCCGCTCGTGGGGGGACAATGGGTCAAAGGAAAGAAATGGCCCTGGAAATATGAGATTATCACCAATAAAAACCATCCCGAAATACCCATCACAGCAAAGATGCAATTCCCGCTTCCCAAATAGGTGGCGGTACAATAAGGTCCCATGGTGAAAAGCCTCATGGCTTCTCACCATGGGACGTCCTCAGCTCCGTGAACCTTTGAACCCGTGAACGGTTCTTTACATACCGGGTCGGAGCTTATTCGCCTAAAATGGTTTTGACACGGCCCGCAATAAAATGTATAAACATGAATATCATAATACAATACAGAGTCTCAAAATATGCGACAAACCAGTGGTAAAAAAAATTCCATCGACAAGGCCTTAACCATCCTTTCGTGCTTTGTCCCGCACAATGAAGAGATGGGAACCGTTGAAATCAGCCAGAAACTGGATCTCCATAAGGCAACGGTCTCCCGAATCCTCCTTAATCTGACCAGGCATGGTTTTCTGCGACAAAACCCCCGGACAAAAAAGTTTCTACTCGGGCCGTCCATTTTCCATCTTGCCCGGGCCCTTAACCAGTCCCTTAAGACGAATCTGATTCATATTGCCAAACCGCATATTGATGATCTTCGGGACCGACTGAAAGAGACGATTGTTCTGGAAGTGCTTTCGGGAGAGAACACGATCATCGCTTACATTGCCGAGGGCCCCAGGGCGGTTCGTCTTGCAGGCACGGTCGGAGATATACTCCCTCTCCATGTGGCAGCCGGAGCAAAAGCCATCCTTGCGTTTCACTCGCCCGAAATCCGGGAGGGTTATTTAAATGGCAAATTGCTTCGTTTCACATCCAATACCATTACGGATCACGCCGCGCTCCGTGCTGAATTTAAGGCCATAAGGCGTCGAGGATTCTCCTTGGATAAGGAGGAACACGACATTGGCACCAATGCCGTTGGTGCCCCAATTTTTGGCAGTGAGAAAAAACCCGTAGCAGCGGTTGTCGTGGCCGGGCCATCTCAGAGGATCACCTGGGAAAAGGATTCGGCCATGGTTTCTCTGTTGAGGGATACAGCGGCAAAGATTTCGGACCAACTTTATTATGAATGATCAGGGACCATTAGGGTGGGCGCTTTTTCATGGATTAGAAAGGAGGGTGGCATAATGGCAAAACCGATTGTTTCCATTGCAAAAGGAACCGACGTGGAAAAGATGGTAGAGGAGGTTCTTGCGCCCCTGGGCGGCATCCGTTCCCTGATAAAGCCTAAATCAACGGTGGTTCTAAAGCCCAACGCCGGCCATGTTGCTCCTGCCGAGACCAGCGTAAACACGAACCCGGAGTTGGTTGCCGCCGTTATCAAGGAAGTTCGCAAGGCGGACCCGAAGGAGATTATCCTCGCAGAGGCAGCTGCCATCGGGTGCGATACCATGGAATCGTTGGAGGTAAGCGGAATTCTGAAGGCTGCTGAAGGGGCCGGGGTAGACAGGGTTATTGATATCAAGAGTGACAAAGACCTTATAAACATCCCCATCAGAGATGCCAGATCCGATTTAACCAAGATCCGCTTGCCCAGGTTTCTCTTGGAAGCGGAGCATATCGTAAACCTCCCCATATTCAAATCACATTGCAGTATGGTCTTTACCTGTGCGCTCAAAAACATCAAGGGTGTCGTTCAGGATAAGGTCCACTATCAGATGCACCAGACCGACCTTGCCAAGGCCATGATGGATCTATGGTCTGTTATCAGGGCAGACCTGAACATAGCGGATCTTATTCGGCCTGCAGAGGGTTTCGGACCCCATTCTACCGTTCCGGTGGACTTCGGCTGTATTGTCGCTGGAAAGGATCCCGTGGCGGTAGATGCCACGGTTTGCCGCATGGTTGGCCTGGACATCGATAAGGTGGCCTATTTTGAACCGGCCCGTGAGCGAGGACTCGGGAATTTTGACCATGACAGCATAGAGGTTCGAGGAAAGACCATAGAGGAAGTATTCAAACCGCTCTGGTTGCCGTACCTGGAAGGATTTGAGAAATATCCCGAATACGAGGTTGATACGGAAGGTGCTTGCAGCAGTTGCCTTGGATTGGTGCAATTGACCCTGGAAAGGCTGAAATCATTGGATGAGTATGACAAGAATTCCGACGTTACCATTCTTGTAGGTCGCAAAAAAGGGATCCCCGAGGGAGTGGATCCCAGGAAACTTATCCTGCATGGGGATTGCCTCAAACAATACCGCAAGCAAGGTGTTTTTATCGCCGGATGCCCCCCGGCAGAACCCCATCCGGTCTGGGCCATCGTTGATCGAAAGGATTACACGGAAATAGGGCCGGATTTGAGGGAGAGGATGGGCAGGGAGGCCCCGTTCTTCGAAGCCCATATGCAGAAGTTGGTAAGAGAACGGGATAAGAAAGAGTGAAGTATAAATCGATGACATAAAACTCAGAAAAGGAGAAAATTTGAAATGGGAGTGAAACTTGTAGATTTAAGCCAGCCTTTTGGACATGGGACGCCCTTGTGGCCCTATTTTGCGGATATCAAGATTGAAAGGTTCCACTATCACGCCAAGTCAGGGGTGCTCACCCAATGGATTACGGCCCCCATGCACGTCTCCACACATGCCGATTCGCCTATCCACGTGCTTCCGGAGAATGAATTGACGGGGCCGATGTATACGGCCGATATTCCCCTTGAGAACTACTATGGCACCGGGGTAGTCCTCGATATGCCGAAAAAGAAATGGGAGGTCATTACCCCTGAGGATCTGGAAAATGCGAGGCCTAAGATTGAAAAGGGCGATATAGTCATCATTAACAGTGGTTGGCATCATTACTTTGGGGATAGCACAGAGTACTATTGTTATTCCCCGGGGCTTTACACTGAGGCGGCCGACTGGTTCGTGGAAAAGGGAGTAAAGGCCGTTGGTGTCGACCAGCAGGCATTGGACCACCCGCTTGGCACCGCCATCGGGCCCCATGGTCCCGGACCTCTGCGACCTGATGTATGTGCGGAGTACAAAAAGGAAACCGGGCGAGACGTGATAGATGATTTTCCCCTGTGGGAGCCCGCCCATAAAATTCTCCTGGGTAACGGCATTATGGGATGGGAGAATGTCGGAGGCGACCTGGATCAAGTCACCGGCAAAAGGGTAACCATTTCGGGGTTCCCGATTAAGTGGGAAGGCGGCGATGGGTCCTGGGTAAGGCTGGTCGCTATTGTAGACGACGGCGATCAGTAGATTGCCGTAGACGTCCTTAAGAGGGCCCAGACACTTGACAAGAATAAAATCAGAGAGGCCATCGCGGCTACAGACCTGGGGACAATGGTAGGCCATATTAAATATAACAAACAGAATTATGCACGCACGCCCCTGGTGGCCGGTCAGTGGGTCAAGGGAACGAAATTTCCCTGGGACCTTAGGATTTGTTACAATGGGAAGCATGAAAATATACCGACCCAGGGCAAGCTGCTTCAGATTCCCTGAATCAAGGGACTAAGGAAAAGGAAGGAACCATGAAAAAAATAGAATTGAAGGAAGTGAAGGCTTATGAAGCCCCCGGGCATTTCGGCATGACCGCAATGCGATTGCAGGGAACCGAGGAAACCGGGGCAACAAAGTTCTGGATGGGCCTCTCCCACTTTCTGCCGAACGGCGGGGCAGGATGGGGTTACGAGGACAATCCCCTTGAAAAAGTCTATTTTGTCCTGGAAGGGGAGGTCACCGTGAAGAGCCGGACCGAAGAGTTTGTCCTTCGCAAGTGGGACTCCCTCTTTATCGGCCCCAATGAAGGGAGAGAGATCATCAACAATACCAACAACCCGGCAAGCATGCTGGTGATCATAAACTACCCTGAGAAAAAGGAATGAGTACCATGGGAAAAGTAATTTTTACGGCCGCCCTCACAGGCAATATCCATACGCCCACCATGTCTCCCCACCTGCCGTTAACCCCCCGGGAGCTTATTGAGGATGCGGTGCGATGTGAGGAGGCAGGTGCGGCTGTTGTGCATGTGCATGCCCGAAACCCCAAGGACGGCAGCCCCTCCACCGATGTGGAATTGTACAGAGAGATTCTGAGCGGGATAAAGGCCAGGACCAATTGAGCCCGACGACCGGAGGCACCGCCACAATGACCCCTGAGGAGAGGATCAGGGTGGTGGCCGAACTGAAGCCTGAGATGGCGACATTTAATGCCGGATCCATGAACTTTGCCCTGTACCCGGTGCTGGCCAAGTACAAGGAGTTCAAGCACCCCTGGGAAGAGGGATTTCTGGGGGGGACCGAGTCCTTTATCTTTCCAAATACCTTCACTTCTTTGAAGGTATTCTGCCGGACCATGAATGAGTGCGACACCAAGCCGGAGCTGGAGGTCTATGATGTGGGACAGATCACCAATCTGGCGCAGATCATTCGCGAAGGGTTCCTCAAGAAGCCCCTGTATCTGCAATTCGTCCTTGGGATCCTGGGTGGCATCCCGGCGAGTTTGGAGAACCTCGTTTTCCTTACCAACACCGCCCAAAAGGTCCTGGAGGATTTCGAGCTCTCAGTGTGTGCGGCGGGGCGATTCCAATTCCCCATGGGAGTGGCCAATATGCTTCAAGGGGGGCATATGCGTGTAGGGTTGGAGGACAATCTCTATCTCAGCAAGGGTGTCCTGGCCAAAGGCAGCTACGAACAGATAGCAAAGGCCATCCACATTGCCAAGGAACTGGGCCTTGAGAATGCATCGCCCGATGATGCAAGAGAAATCCTGGGTCTCAAAGGCCCGGATAAGGTAAATTTCTAGCGCGATGTGGGAATCCTTGGCACACAAATCCCCCTCGATCCCCCTTTATCAAAGGGGGAAGTGCAGAGGCTCCCCCTTTATCAAAGGGGGAAGTGCAGAGGCTCCCACTTTATCAAAGGGGGAAGTACAGGGGGCCCCCCTTCAGCAAAGGGGTCGATAAAAGTTCTCCCCTTTTGTAAAGGGGAGGCAGAGGGGATTATAAAAACATTTTCAACGAATCAATGTAGATTCATTTTGAAGGTTCGATGAACTCAGATTCGAGAAACCAGAATATGTTTGACCTTAGTGGAAAAGTGGCGGTTGTGACCGGTGGATCAGGCGGCGCCGGCAGGGCCATCGCCAATGGGCTGGCCCTATACGGAGCGGATATAGTGGTGACCAGCCGCACCCTTTCAACCCTGGAAGAGACCGCCGCGGAGGTGGAAAAAGCCGGCCGAAAGGCCCTGCCCATTTCATGTGATGTGGCTGATGCGGACAGTGTAAACCAGATGGTCAAAAAGACGCTGGACGAGTTCGGGAAGATCGACATCCTCGTCACATGTGCCGGCATTGCCCTGCGCCACCCGGCTGAGGACATGCCCATTGAAGAATTTGAGAAGGTGATGGATGTCAACGTCAAGGGAACCCTGCTGTGCTGTCAGGCCGTGGCCAAGGATATGATCAAGCGGGAACAGGGTGGTAAGATAATCACGGTCGGATCCATCCGAGGCCTTCAGGGCCATCCGGCCGGCTATTCCGGCTATGGGACCAGCAAGGGCGCCGTGCATATGCTGACCAAGCAACTGGCCACGGAGTGGGCCAAATTCAAGATCCGCGTAAACAGCATTGCTCCCTGCATCTTCTATACCCCGCTGACCGAACCCATCCTGAATGATCCGGAAATGTACAAAATCTTCATGCAGAGAATCCCACTCGGACGGCCGGCAGAACCTGAAGACCTGGTGGGCGCGGTGGTGTATCTGGGCTCGGATGCCAGTGACATGGTAACGGGAGTCATCCTCTACATTGATGGAGGAACATCGGCCTGGTAAGGGAGGTGTATTGTGAACCGAAGCGTTAAGGATATTGAAAATATCGCCATCATCGGTGCAGGGTTCATGGGACACGGGATTGCCCAGGTATTTGCCGTCAAAGGCTATGCCGTGGGCCTCATGGACATTAAGGAAGAACTTCTGCCAAAGGCAATCGAAAACATCCGCGCCAACCTCACATTGAAGGCGGAGCACGGTATCGGCAGCACGGATGACATCGAGCCTGCCATTGGGAGAATCACCACCACGACGGATATTAAGAAGGCTGCCGCAGGCGCACAATTCGTCGTGGAAGCGGTACTGGAGGATCTGGCTCTGAAACAGAAGGTGTTTAAGGAGTTGGATGCCATTTGTCCGAAGGAGACAATCCTGGCCACCAATACCTCGGTGATGAGCATCACGGAGATCGCCCGGGATTCTCAAAACCGCGAAAGGATTGTGGGGACCCATTTCTGGAATCCTCCCCACCTTCTTCCCCTTGTGGAAATAGTCAGGGGGAGGGATACGTCCGACGAGACCATGGATACCGCATTTGAAATCCTGAAACACGTGGGCAAACACCCGGTCAAGGTACAGAAGGACGTGCCTGGATTTGTGGCCAACAGGCTTCAGCATGCACTCTGGAGGGAGGCTATTTCCATAGTGGAACACGGCATCGCCGATGCAAAGACCGTGGACGAGTGTATCAAGTACAGCTTCGGGATTCGCTTGCCCGTGTTGTCGCCCATGGAAAATGCCGATATGGTTGGATTGGATCTGACCCTCGCCATTCATGAATATATTCTGAAACACTTGGAGAACTCCACGGAACCCTCACCCTACCTGAAGTCCCTGGTAGAAAAGGGGGAACTCGGCTTCAAGACAGGAAAGGGGCTTCAGGAGTGGACCCCGGAGGAAGCCCGGGAATCCTACAAAAGGCTGCAGGAGTATCTGATGAAGGTAACAAAGGGCTAGGAGGCTGGCGGAAAACCCCCATCTGCCGTTCGACAGGCTCA
>JAFDIX010000980.1 GCA_019307805.1 Deltaproteobacteria bacterium
CACCATAAAGAGCCACCAAAACGCGCCGCTCAATCCTAAAGCGCAATTCCCGCTTACCATCCGGGATATGATGACTAAGAAGATGGAGAGTTTAAAGCAAAGGGAAGGAACGGCCCCCGACTGGCAAAATGAGAAGGACTTTTTGAAGGATCCAAGGGCAAACCCTGTGGTGGCCTGGCCTATGCACCTGTTTGATTGCTGTCCCATCAGTGACGGGGCTAGTTGCATGCTGCTGGTTGCTGAGGAGATCGTTAAGAACTTTACCGATGATCCCCTATACGTGGTTGGAATCGGACAGGGGAGTGGCAGAGGTCTCCATGCCTGCGACGATCTTACAACCTTTGAGGCAACAAGATATGCGGCTCAAGAGGCCTACGGCATGTCGGGCCTCACACCAGAAGATATCCAATTTGCCGAAGTTCATGACTGTTTCTCCATTGCTGAACTTATTCATATTGAGGATCTGGGCTTTTTTAGGCCGGGCGAAGGATATAAGGCCGTAGCAGAAGGACAGACAAGATTAGAAGGCCCCATGCCGATCAATACTTCAGGAGGGCTCAAGTGTAAGGGCCATCCCGTGGGAGCCACCGGGATCTCTCAGCTCTATGAGGTCTGGACCCAGCTGAAAGGAAAGGCTGGAAAACGCCAGGTTCCAAAGAAAGACCTGCGGATTGGCGCGGCCCATAACCTTGGCGGAACAGGTGGGACATGTACGTTGACTATTCTTGAGAGGAGATGAACAGATGGAAGAAAGACCTTTTAGTGATATATCTTATGGCCAGTTTCTGAATGAAGAGAAAATAATGGGTACAAAGTGCAAGAAATGTGATGCCCTTTACGCACCCCCTCGACCTATCTGTATCAAGTGTCACAGTTCAGAGATGGACTGGGTCGAGATGAAGGGAGAAGGTAAACTCAGCGCCTTCACCTGTATTGCTGTGGGCCCCCCATTCATGATCGCAGAGGGTTATAATCGTAAGAATCTTTATATTTCTGGTGTTGTTGAATTGGAGGAGGGTGTTCGGGTTGATGCCCGCATTGAGGGCGTGGATGGCAACAGGCCGGAAGAGATCAAGGTAGGCATGCCCATGAAAGCCAAGTTCCTGCATCGAGGCGAGGGGGAAGATTCAAAAACGTACCTGGCATTTGAACCCGAGTAACAGCCCACAGGAGGAAGCTGACGCGTTGTTGTCTCGAAGCATCATACCCTGAACAGACAGCAACGCGTTTTTTTATATCGAAGGGAGAGAAATCCATGGAATGGCCAGTAAGTGATAATCTCACGGCTCTCGAATCCATGAAAGATGAAGCCTTTCAGGGGGGAGGGAGCAATCGGAGCGAGGCGCAGCACGGCAAAGGAAAGCTCATAGCCCGGGAGAGGATTGATCTTCTGTTAGACGAAGGCTCTTTTGAAGAGTTTGATCTTCTTAAGAGTGGCAGGGGCGATGCCATCGGCGGAGGAAAGGATTATCCGGGCGACGGGGTGGTTACCGGGCACGGGACCATTGACGGCCGGGAGGTCTTTATCTTCAGCCAGGACTTCACCATTGTGGGAGGCTCCTTGGGGGAGGGAGGGTGTGGATGCCTTGGCGGCCTACGGGGAGATATTCAACCGCAATGTCTTGGCAAGCGGCGTGGTCCCCCAGATCTCCTGCATCATGGGCCCCTGTGCGGGCGGTGCCGTATACAGCCCGGCCATGACTGATTTTACTTTCATGGTTGAAAACACATCGAACATGTTTGTCACGGGTCCCAATGTGGTCAAGACCGTGACCCATCAGGAGATCAGCTCGGATGATCTGGGAGGCGCTCAGGTTCACGGCGAGAAGAGCGGTGTAGCCCACTTCATCTTCCCTAACGATATCCTCCTCCTGAGAGAAGTGAGGCGCCTGATCAATTACCTTCCCTCCAACAACCGGCAGACAGCCCCTATTCTGGATCTCAGGGATCCGGTGGAGCGCGCGGATCCCGCCTTGGACTATCTGATTCCCGATAATCCCAATCAGACCTATGATATGAAAGTCCTTATCAGCAGCATTTTAGACGGGGCGGAATTCCTTGAGATTCAGCGTTATTTTGCCAGGAATATTATTGTGGGTTTCGGCCGGTTGGGAGGACAGACCATCGGGCTTATCGCCAACCAGCCGGCGGTCCTGGCCGGAGTCCTGGACATTCATGCCTCCACCAAGGCGGCCCGGTTTGTCCGTTTCTGTGATGCCTTCAACATTCCCCTGATCTGCCTGGTGGATGTGCCGGGTTTCATGCCCGGACCGGAACAGGAGCACGGGGGAATCATCCGTCACGGGGCCAAGCTCCTTTACGCCTTTGTTGAAGCCACGGTGCCGCGTATTACGGTCATTCTCAGGAAGGCCTATGGCGGGGCCTATGTGGTCATGAATTCAAAGCACATTCGCTGTGATATCAATTTTGCGTGGCCCACGGCGGAGATCGCCGTTTTAGGGCCAAAGGGCGCGGCCGAAGTCATCTACCGCAAAGAGATCAAGGCATCTTCTGATCCGGCTGCCACCTTGGCCGCAAAGACGGATGAGTATCGCAAGACCTTTGCCAACCCCTTTATTGCGGCAAAGAGGGGCTATATCGATGACGTGATCTCCCCCCGTGATACCAGGCACCGGCTCATCCGGAGTCTCCAGTTCCTGGAAGGGAAAGAGATGATAAAGCCTGTTCGGAAACACGGAAACATTCCTTTGTGAGGGGGTAGTCATGTTTGAAAAGGTTCTCATTGCCAATCGTGGTGAAATCGCAGTCCGGGTCATCCGAACATGCAAAAGGTTGGGAATCCGGACCGTAGCCGTGTTTTCAGAGATCGATTCCCGATCCCTGCATGTCAGGGAGGCGGATGAGGCTGTCTTCTTAGGGGATTCCAGATCGGAGGAGTCCTACCTCAACAAGGAGAAAATTATTGATGCGGCCCTGAGCCACCAGTGTGGGGCCATTCATCCGGGTTACGGATTTCTGTCTGAAAATTCCGAGTTTGCCGAGATGGTCTCCCGTTCCGGATTGATCTTCATTGGTCCCCCCGCCACGGTCATTGCCACTTTGGGGGATAAGATCGC
>JAFDIX010000981.1 GCA_019307805.1 Deltaproteobacteria bacterium
AGGACGTCCCGGTGAATTAATACTGATCTGCCCGTCACCGGCCTTGATGTCCGCACTCGCCGTATAGCCGGATGAACTACGCGCCATGTCACCCTGCTTGTTGACTGTTATCAGCAAGCGTTTCGGAGGGCGATCTATCTCAGTCAGCAGTTTCCTGATCTCCCTTACGTGTTCGGGCGATGCCTTGAGCACAAGACTGCTGCCCATGCCGGTCGCCGTTTCACCTGCCCCGATTAATGTCCTGACAATCGGCAGGACCTCTTCCAGCGGACGCGCATTCAACTGGATAATTTCAATAGGATAATCGGCAGTGACTGTCTGGCTGTATATCAGGAAGCACAGGGGGATGAATCTGAGAAATGATGTTAACTGTTTCATGCGTGCAACCTCATAAAGGGGCGGTGACGATCAAGTCCAGTTTGCATTTACGAATCAGCCTCATTTGTCACCGACCCCTTTGCTGCTTTGACACATAACGCAAGCTTCAGCCGCGCGCGCCTTTGGCGCGTCGGCTGGAAGCACTTGTTGGGCGATTTATGCTCTGCACTAGCTAACCTTCTTTATCGCCTGGATGATTTGACCAATCACAAACTCCACAACTCATAAAATAGTCACCATCAGGTAGTATATCAATATCGAAGTGCGTCCTGATGTTTCGCGACTTGCAAATGGGACATGCATCAGTCTTATCAGCACGATCTCTCTCAAGGATTTGTATGAAGTGCCCAATAATTGTTTGAGACGAGTGGATCGCAATAGAAGAGGCGGTTTTATTTGCTTTTTTGGCATGGGTTAGCCAATTAACAAGTTGCCACGTTTCTTTGGCAGTGTTTTTAAGATGCTGACGCAAATTCTTGTTACTGCTTCCACCGCATAGCTGATTCATTAACACATCTGTCCAGCCGTTGAAGTCAGAATCCTTCGGCAGGTCTATCTCATCTGACAGCTCTGTCCGTCGTCTCAACGCGCCAACTAACGAAATTAGGCTTTCACGCAGGAGCATTCCTACTCCTTGATAGTCTTCAGCCTCTAATGCACTATCGTGCTTACTCTCCGCCTGTTCCTCGCGTCTGAATACTTCGTCAAATGGAGTTGGATCACTGCTATCGACACGATCAGAGCGATTTCTCAATCGCATCATCAGTCCTATATGAAAGGAAAGTGTGTAGTCCAGACTAGGGAAATGTGTTTGAGAATATAGATTGGTAAGGTTGGTGATTACCCACCAGCGATCCTTATCGGTAGTTACATCCCATATTTCGTAAACATCCCCAAGAACTATCTCATGCTTGATTTTCTCAACATGCTGGATGCTCTCGTCCGGTGCTTGGCCCTCGACATAACTCGCAATATCTCTCTCAGAGTGTGGGTCAGCTTCTACACTGTAACGGTCAAGCTCCCCAGGTGGAACAGGATGAGTGTGAATGACGCACTCATCCTGTTCTGGTTTCTGGTCTTCGCTTTCCTTTTCCATCATTCCGTCCTAAACGCCCAACGTCTCGCCTCAGTCGCGCGGCGTAGCCGCGTCGATCTGGAGGCGTTTGTTAGGTTGCATCCCACAAAACCTCTAAATCCACCCAATAATACAGCGCACTGCACCCCAGAACTTTCCTTCATGTTTGTCTTCATACGCCCATTCACAACGAACACGATTATATTCAAAGCTTGAGACTATTTTTATATCATCCGCTTTTGGTACTTCCCAGAATTTTCCATTCCTAAACCCAAAACTACCAGACCCATCACTGTAATGGCATTCCCAATCTTCCACAGACATGGTCGTACAATTTTCGTACTTATTAAGGATACCTGCAAATTATGCAAAGCTGTCCTTTATAACCACCTCATCCAGCGCCAGCTGACCCGGTCGTGGCCATGCCTCTTTTGTGCCCTTGCCAATCGCAACGAACATTGCAATTACGTGGTCATCGGGAAGCTTAATAAGCTCACCAACTTTCTCGTAATCGAAACCATCCATCGGGCATGAATCATATCCCATTGATTTTGCTGCGAGCATCAATGTTTGCGCGACAATGCCACAGGACCTCATCGCCTCATCTCTCTGGACCTGGTCC
>JAFDIX010000259.1 GCA_019307805.1 Deltaproteobacteria bacterium
TGGAGGCCGGCTGGAATATTTTCAGTCACAAGCTCGGGCATTTTCTCAAGCTTGTGCCGCCCCAGCAACGCATAGGACTGGACTGGTATCGCGGCACGGCAGACAGTATTCGCCAGAATCTCTATCTTTTCGAGCGTTACAGGCCCCGCAACTCGCTGATCCTTTCCGGGGACCATATCTATAAAATGGATTACAGCCGTTTTCTTGATTACCATCAGGAAAAGGATGCAGATATTACGATCGCCCTGCTTGAAGTTCCCACTGAGCAAGCCCGGCAGTTCGGGGTTGCTGAAGTGGACCATGATTTTCGGATTCTGGGATTTCAGGAAAAGCCGGGGCATGAACCCAAGACCATTCCGGGCGACCCGGAACATGTCCTTGCGTCCATGGGGATTTATATTTTCCGCACAAAAACCCTGGTGAAAATCCTCAAGGCCATGGAAGGAAATGATTTCGGGGGGGAGATCATCCCCAGGTTGCTGGACAGCCACAGGATCTATGCCTATCCCTACCGAAAATTGAATAAGATACCGGAATATATATACGAGACACTCCCCAACGGGGAGCGGGAGCTTCAATTGGATCCCCACCCCCGGGACTCTTCCTATTGGCGGGACGTGGGGACATTGGACGCCTATTGGAATGCCAACATGGATCTTACCGGTGTTGAACCCCATTTCAACCTTTATGGCATTCGATGGCCCATACATACCCACCAGGTCCAGAATCCGCCGGCCAAGTTTGTCTTTGCCACGGAACGCACGGAAAACTTTAGGGTGGGGAAAGCCCTGGATTCACTGGTATCTTCCGGATGCATCGTCAGCGGCATTGTTCTGAATTCGGTTCTCTCCTACAATACTACGGTGCGCAGTTGGGCCAGGGTGGAGGAATCGGTGATTTTGGGACGGGTCATTGTGGGAAGGCACTGCAAGATCAAAAAAGCCATCATTGACAAAGACAATGTAATTCCTTCACACACAGAGATCGGCTACAATCCCAAAGAGGACGCCAAACGCTTTACCGTGACACCGAGGGGAATCGTCGTCGTACCCAAAGGATATTTCACAACCAATGAAGATTAACTAATCCTGCTTCTCAACACCGGGGCCGCCGGGAATGAGGCACTTTTGAAGTTCACCATGACATGCCATCTCTTTCACGGCATCCCTGCGCCAACTCGAATCCCTGTGGCCACACCATGCCAGCAAGGGTTTGGGCGCATCCCCCCTTATCAAAAGCAGTGAAGACCAATAGTGTGGGCACCGTTCCATTTTTCTAAAGTCCTCTTTGCCGTTAGGGCTCATACTATGACTTTCCGTAAGCATTCACGGATATTTTTTCATACCCAAGTTCACTTTTGTCATGGGAACGCAATTTTTCAGCCGGGTATCCGATTGCGATAATGGATTCCACTTTGTACCCATCTGGGATATTCAAAAGACCAGCCACGTATGTCTCGGAAGCGACATCATCGCTGTGCATCCTCTCCCTGATCTGGATCCAGCACCCACCCAGGTCCAAAGACTCAGCAGCCAGCAATAGAAATGCAGATGCAATTGAGCAATCTTCAACCCAAACATCGGATTTTTCGGGATCAGCGCACACAACGATACCGAGAGGGGCATTGCGTAGAAAAGATGAACCGTGGGGTTTTGCCCGGGAGAGCCTGTCCAGCAGCTCCGGGTCCGTGACAATAATAAATTCCCATGGATTAAAACCCCTTGATGAAGGGGAGCGAAGGGCAATCTCAATGAGGGTGTTCAGCTTGTCTGTCTCTACCGGTTTTTTTTCGAACTTCCTGATACTTCTTCTCTGCTGTACAAGGGACATGAACATGGTTTATCTTCTCCGGTATCAGAATATCAGTCTTTGCCGACCCTTGTCAAAAAAACATAGGATCGAAGGTTCGAGGGACCCTGATCTCGGCCCGTGGTGCGGCTTGGGAAATCCGGCCCAGAAATCCCTTCATATCCTGAAAAGGCAAGGCCGGGGCAACCATGTTTACATCCATGGGCGCGGAAAAATCGTCAAAGTGAAAGGGGATGATTACCTCAGGTTGCAATATCTCCGGGAGACGTGTGCAGTACCCGGGGGTCTTCTTCCATCCCGGAACGCACATGAAGAGTACGTCACAGCGATGACCGTCCAACTCCGACTCCACAAAGTTTGCACTACCGGCGTGGATGAAGGTCATCTGTCCGATTTCCACCTTCGACATGTACACTTTGCCGTGTCTGTATTGCCGTGCCTTTAGAGGAAGCCTTGCATCCGGGTCGATATCACCAGCATAGGGCACCCGCCCAAAGGCCACGAGTCCATGGGCCGAAGGGATCATGGTTACGGTCACCTGGCCGGGCAGATCTATCGTCTCACTTCCTGCCGGAATCGTGACGCGGCCCGGTATACCGTACAGGGCCATAAGACTCTCGAGGCTTGCACTCCCCACGATCGGGCCATGGAATTTTTTGGCAATTTCCGGGATATCCAGGGCATGGTCAAAGTGTGTATGCCCCACGATGACTGAGGATAATTCTCCAGGCAGGGTCCCAAGGTACTCCTCAATGGCCTGGGATCTGGGAACAAGGGTCTTGAAGAAGGCCTCACGTTTCCCAAGCCTCGAATGATAGGGATCGATGAGAACGGTCTGTTGATCTTTGGTTATTTCGAGCCCCGCAGCCCCGGTCCACCGAACCTGAATCTTCCCTCTCGAATCTGTTCCCATGGGTCTATAGGCCCTAATGGCAGAGGCGCATAATGCCTTCTGCCCTGTAAAGAGTCACCCTTTCCCGGGCTTAATCCGGCACTTCCATGAGTTTCCCGTGATTGATTTGTATTGTTTCTTACTCCTATTGTAATTTAAAGATTTTTTCAATTTCCGAAAGCCTGCGGGCCTTTGCACAACGGTTGGCAGTGATGACGGCCGCAGCTTCAGACGACGCCTTATCCAGGATATCATTGACGATTAGGTAGTCGTAATGAACACACTCCATCAGTTGCCGATGTGCCTTCCGGAGCCTTGACTGAATAGCCCTTTCCTCCTCTGTGGCCCTCTCCCGGAGTCGTTTTTCCAAAGCCTCATAGGAGGGAGGCAGGATAAAGATGAGAATGCTTGCCGGGTGGGCTTTCTTGATATTCTTTGCACCTTGGGGGTCCAGGTCCATGATCACATCGTTCCCGGAATCCAACTGATCCTCAATGCTGGAGTAAGCGGTTCCATAGTAGTCGTCATAGACCCGAGCCCACTCCAGAAAAGCCCCATCCTCAATCATGGCCCGAAAGGTGGTTCTGTCCACAAAGTGGTAATGCACACCGGCCTCTTCTTTTCCACGTGGCCCCCTGCTGGTATGGGAGATACTGTACACCAGGTCAGAGGTCTTGTCCCGCAAGCTCCTGATGATGGTGGATTTTCCAGCACCGGATGGGCCTGATATGACATAGATTTGACCGGTCATAGCTATTCTTCGATGTCTTCCTTGCTCAATCGGATATCCGGGCTGAACCTTTGCGCGATAGTCTCGGATTGAATGGCGGAAAGGATCACATGGTTGCTGTCCGTGACGATAACGGATCTGGTTTTTCGACCCTGAGTGGCATCCAGCAACCTTCGCTCTTCACGGGCCTCATCCCGCAGACGCCTGATAGGCGCTGCATTAGGAGAAATAATGGCGACGACCCTCCGTGAAACCACAGAATTTCCAAAACCTATGTTGATGAGCTTTTCGGTCATGCTTTTTTCTCCTTTCACTCCACATTCTGGATCTGTTCCCTGATCTTCTCCAATTCCCCTTTAATCTCGACCACCTCAGTCGATATGGATGAATCGGAGGCCTTGGCACTCATGGTATTGACTTCCCTGTGAATCTCCTGGATGAGAAAATCAAGTCTCCTGCCAATGGCCTCATCCATGCCCACATAATGCCGGAATTGGCTCAAATGGCTCTTCGCGCGGACCACCTCTTCTGTGATATCACACCGGTCTGAAAAAATAGCCACTTCCTGGGCGAGACGATTCTCATCAATCTCTATTTCCGTTGATATATGGCTTATTTTTTTTCGAAGGCGTTTGATATATTCTTCAACCACATGAGGGGCCCTCTTCTCTATTTCATCGAGTCGCCCTTCTATCCCCTGAATGCGTTCCAAGAAATCTTTTTCAATGACAGTGCCCTCTTTCATTCGCATCGTTTCATGGGAGTCAAGGGCCAGATTCAGGGCCTCACTGATTCCGGGCTTCAGGCCTTCGATGTCCAAATCCTGGGTTTTTATCTGGATCACATCCCGCAACTGACAGATGTAGTCGGTACTGACCTCCTTTTCAAGACCACAGGTTTCATTGAGTTCTCGAATGACCGCCATATAGGATTTCACGAGTGGCAGGTTCAGCTCCAGTTCGTATTCACTCCCCTCTCCTTTCTTTTCCATCTGGAGGAACACCTCGATCCGTCCCCTTTGTATTCTGGCAGCGACGAGGGCCCTGATCTCATCCTCAACAATCTGGAGAGCCTTGGGCATTCGAAGAACCACATCTCGATGACGATTATTTACAGATTTTATCTCTGCGACAAACCGCGTATCATGATGGCTGCTTTCGCCGCGGCCATAGGCGGTCATGCTCTTTGTCAATATCCTATCCCCCTTAAAAAACCTTCCGCCTTCAGCCTTCCGAATTCCCTTCACTCTTCAATCCCTCTGAGCTGCTTCTTATATCGCTCCCTCACTTCGTTGAGGTAACCCACCACGTCCTTGCCCGCATAATCCCTGAAGGTCCACTCCAGAGGACGAAACCCCCCCTTTTTAAAAACGAGTGTCAGGTCTCCATAAATCCCCCTGGAGAGATAAATACGGTGCGTGTAGTTTTTGCCGGTGGCCAGGACCAGACGCTCCATGGCCACGTAGCCCGGGTCTATGTTGATACACCGCTTCTCGTCTGTTCTGTATTGATCTTCCACCCCGTTTGTTCTGATTTTGATGTCAACAAGGTCTTCGGGTCGAATCAGGTCCTCAAAGGAAACAAACCGACGGTGTAATGGCCAGCCCATCTCCCTTTCATAGTACCTGGTACGATCGAACCAGAGCTCGGGGCTGATCCAGTCCGTATGCCCGAACATCTCCTCCAGTTGAGAAATCACCTCATCAATCAGTGAGTTCTCCCGGGAGAAAAGGCTGACAATCAACTTTACATGATCCGCTTCCCTTGGCGTGCTCATCGAGATAGCCTTTTGCCCTGGCACGGAGTAAATATCCGGGTTCAGAGGGCCCGGCTTTGATCTAAGCCCTGAGGGCATGACTCACAGAATACCTACACTCCAACTGGTGTCCCCGCTACACATCA
>JAFDIX010000982.1 GCA_019307805.1 Deltaproteobacteria bacterium
AAAGTTCAAGGTTCAGGGTTTGCAAGAGTTTGCAGAATCCGAAACCGGGAGCCCGCCAAAGGCGGACAAGCATGGAACCTTATAATCAAGGCTTCCCACGTCTACCTCAGGTGGTAGCAATTTGACTAGAAAGGCAAAGTTAATGGACAGTAAATACTTAAGAGGCTTGCTGGAGCAAGTCCAAAGCGGCCGGATGGATCTAGACGCCGCCATAAAAAAGCTCAAAACACTTCCTTACGAAGACCTGGGTTACGCCAAGATTGACCATCACCGCGGTATACGCAAAGGTGTCCCGGAAGTCATTTTTTGCCAGGGAAAGACCATTGAGCAAATCCAGGGCATAGTGAAGCAACTATCCAAAAACAATAGTAATATCCTGGCTTCCCGGGCAAACCGCGAGGTATTTGAAGGGATACAAAAGGTGTTAGGGGAATGTCATTACTACGAGATGGCCCGGATGGTCGTGTTAAGGCCCCGGCCGGTTGATAAGGTGGGTAATATCGCTGTGGTAAGTGCCGGCACTGCGGACATGCCTGTCGCCGAAGAGGCCGCTGTCACCGCGGAAGTGTTAGGGAACCACGTAAACAGGATCTATGATGTGGGTGTGGCCGGCATTCACCGCCTGTTCACCGCCTGTTTGGCGCCAGTAAGGAGCTCTTTCAAGCCCGTGTGGCCGTTGTTGTTGCCGGTATGGAAGGGGCCCTGGCCAGCGTAGTCGGTGGGCTGGTCCCATGTCCCGTGATCGGGGTGCCGACCAGCATCGGTTATGGCGCCAGTTTCGGAGGTATATCAGCTCTTCTCACCATGCTGAATAGCTGTGCATCCGGGGTGTCGGTTGTCAATATCGACAATGGCTTTGGCGCCGGCTATCAGGCCAGCCTTATCAATAAACTTGCCATAAGCGAGGCATCTCCGGAAGAGTCGGTCCATGAGCCGGTGGGAATGAAAAAAGGACTTTCACCAACAAGGATTCGTTAATGATTTTATATAGGAGGAAACCATGAAGGTTGCCTACTTTGAATGTTTTTCCGGGGCCAGCGGGGATATGATCCTGGGATCTCTCATAGACGCGGGTTTGGACGTGGAACAACTCAAAAAGGAACTGGGAAAACTTCATCTCACGCATTACGATCTCGGAGCAAAAAAGGTGATCAAGAGAGGAATAGGCGGAATTCAGGCCTTGGTAAGTGTGGATGAAGATCACCATGGCCACCATCACCGTGATTTGCACCATATCGAAAAAATCATAGAAAAGAGCGACCTGGAAAAACCGGTAAAACAAAAAGGCATAGAGATCTTCACGCGACTGGCTGAAGCCGAGGCCAAGGTACACCGGACCAGCATCGAGCATGTCCATTTTCATGAAGTGGGCGCGATGGACGCCATTGTTGATGTTATGGGTGCGGTGGCAGGGCTCGCTCTCCTTGGCATTGAAAGGGTTCATTGCTCACCCCTGCATGTGGGATCAGGGACAGTGAAATGCGCCCATGGCACGCTACCTGTACCCGCCCCGGCCACCATAGAACTCATCAAGGGAAAACCAATCTATTCCGACGGAGTTGAGGGAGAACTCCTGACACCTACGGGTGCTGCCATTCTGACGACCCTCTCTTCCGGTTTCGGTCCCATGCCAACCATGACTCTGGAAAAAATCGGATATGGAGCGGGAGAATCAGAGCTCTCCATCCCCAATCTGCTACGGGTGGTCATCGGGGAAGATGGGGATGAACTGAAAGATCATCACACTGAGCAGGTGGCAGTAGTGGAGACCAATATTGATGACATGAATCTCCAGATGTACGATTATCTCATCGAGAAAATTATGGAGATGGGCGCCCTGGATGTCTTTCTGGCCCCCCTCCAGATGAAGAAAAACCGACCCGGCACCCTGTTAACGGTTATCTGCAGGCCGGAGATGGTGGGAGAATTTTCTGATTTTCTTTTGAACGAGACGACCTCCATAGGGTTGAGATGGCGGGTGGATAATCGAATCAAGACCCGCAGAACGGTAAAGGAGGTCCGGACCAAACTGGGGGCTATCAAGTTCAAGGTAGCTGAAGCGGGCAACGGGATCATCAATGTCTCCCCAGAATATGAGGACTGCAAGCGGATGGCACTGGAGAAAGACATTCCTCTCAAGGCTGTGATGGAAGAGGCATGGTCAGTGTGCTCGAATTTCGATTTTACTGATGAATAAACTATTTTCTTAACTGTTTAGCGCTTTGAAA
>JAFDIX010000983.1 GCA_019307805.1 Deltaproteobacteria bacterium
AAACTTTGAATTCATCTTTGACTTCACTGGGTAGGTCTTTGATGTCTCCCCTTGTCCATACATCAACCATATTTAACCGCATTCGAATTGGGTGCAATTCATCTGTATCCCCGACGACATGGACCAGTGAGGGTAGTCCTGAGTTGAACGACCTCTCCAATGCGGGACGAGCATCTTCGGGATTCTCCACGTATTCCGTGTGAATTCCGAGTTCGGAAAACATTTTGTCGTATCGGATGCCCGGGAGGTTGTCCCAAGAAGCCATGTTTGGGTAATATATATTTTTTGCGAGTGACCTGCCGCCCCACGAGCTGTTATTAAATAAAACAATAACCGCCGGAAGTTTGTACCTCATGAGGGTTTCCATGTCCATGCAACTGATTCCAAATCCACCATCACCTTGCAGTGCCAATACCTGCCTACCCGGCCTGGCAACCTGGGCACCTATTGCCATACCTATACCTTGCCCAAGTGCTTGGTGGTATCCGGCATCCAAAATTTGTCCCGCATAATTCACTTCCAGTTTATCCGTCAAATATCCTGTAGCGGTGAAGGAGTCCTTCCGATCCGGCACATGTTCCTTCCCGCTTCGCGCACAATCGATCATTTGGCGCAATACCAATTTACTTGATCCCACTATCCCAACTTCTGTCGGAAGGGCATGCCAGAATTCGTTGGGATCTTGTTGGATCTGAATATATTTCGCATGCCTTGTCCAATCGGGAGGCTCAAACCATTCCTCAAGGAATGTTGCCCTCAGTCCAATTATACAAATGACATCCGCATTTTTTAAGAAATGGGCCCTTGTCCCACCGGTCACGGCCAGCGGATGATCTTCGGAAACAGCTCCTCTCCCAGTTCGTCTTGAATGAACGGGTATCTTCATTAATTCAGCAAACTCTTTGAGCTCATTTTCACCCCTTGACCAGTACACTCCGTCACCTGTAACAAGAAGAGGGCGTTTAGCTTGTGAGAGCATTGTAACAGCCTCTTCAACAAAATGGGGATCACCTTGCCCCTGAGGAATATCGATCACCTGTGTTTTGTCGAATATATATTTTTGCTGCCTGTTTTCTCCTTTGGCATTCAGGTTATCAAATGGAAATTCAAGGACTACAGGTCCTGGGGGATAATTCATCGAATCGTTGATTGCTTTGCGCACCCAAAAGCTATTCATGTTCCAGTCGGTGCATCTGTGAGTATATTTTGTAATCGACTTGAAAACTTCAGTGGCGTACCCTTCCTGAAGGGCACATAGCTGATCACTTGCCGCTCCGTGTTGACCAACGAGCAAAACCACAGGACTTAAGGCACCGTTTGCTTGCGCTATAGCGGAGCCATAATTCCAAAAGCCGGGCGCAGTGGAAGCAAAACAGATGCCGGGTTTCCGGAGGCATCGGGCGTAGGCATCAGCGGCGAATCCTGCAGACTGCTCATGCCTGAAGTGATACATTTTTACTCCAAGTCTACATGCCTCTTCAACGGCCAGGTTTATTACGCCATGTATGCCAAAGAGGCACTCAACGCCTTGTTCTACTAAAGCTTCTCCGATTGTCCTTCCACCATATGTAATTTCTTTCATCTCATTTCTCCTTTGACAGGGTAACGGGTTGCAACTACAAAATATGTTGAAACTCTTCTCTAAAGATTACACTCAAACTCCATGTTTACGGATAGAAGCTCCGCCCAAGAACCCCGGTGATATCAATCCTCTCTGCAGATAAATGACAAGGGTATTGATGTCCGGCTGAAAGGCAGGAAACATCTTTCCTTGAGTCCCACGCCCAATACTTTTAGCCGTTTTTGTACGCCCCCGGGGCTGGCGTTGTGGTTCCGGTGGCCCCCTGGGAAAAGCCTGCAACCATTCCCGATATGGTATGAACAATGTCTTTCAGCGGCGTGCCGGGTCCGAAAACAGCCTTTATGCCCGTTTTTTTGAGTTCACGCATCTCATTCGGGGGAATGGTTCCGCCCAGGACAACGGCGGTGTCTTCAATTCCGCGCTCTTTAAGCAGCGTCATTACCTCCGGGGCGAGGATCATGTGATTGCCCGAAAGCGTGCTTAGTCCGATAATATCGACAGATGCCTTCCGGCATCTGATTGCCCACGTAAACCACCTCCATGCCGGCATCCCTGAGGGCGCGGGCCACCACAATACTGCCTCTCCAATGGGCATCCATGCCCAGGCGGGCGATAAGAACTCGAATACTCTTTTTCATTGAATGCCCCTTTATATCACTAATCACTAATAACATATAACAGGTAACTAAAACAACGGTGTTTCCCACGTACCGTAAACCTTTTTTATGGCCTGGGATATTTCCCCTTCCGTCACGCGGGACTCGACAACATCCACAATCACCTCCATGAGGTTTTCCCTCGCATCGCAGCACTGAGCGATTTTATCCAGTGCCTTTTGAACATCGGCGTTACTGCGTTCCTCCTTGATTTTTTTCATCTTGATCTCTTGAATCTTCAGGGTCTCTGGAACCTGAAAAATTTCGACAGGCAGTTCATTTTCTTCCATCTTAAAGCAGTTAACGCCCACAATGGGCATTTCTCCGCTTTCGATATCCTGCTGGTATTGATAGGCGGCATTTGAAATTTCTTTGTGAACCCAGCCGATTTCCGTGGCCTTTACAATGCCGCCCAATCGGTCGATTTCGTCCAGGATCCCTTCGATTTCCTCTTCCAGGCGGTTGGTGAGGGATTCGACGAAATAGGAACCGCCAAGCGGGTCTATCGTGTGAGTCACACGGGTTTCCAGTTGAAGGATCTGGCTGGTCCTGAGGGCGGTCAGGGATGAAAGTTCCGTTGGAATGCCGAGTGCCTCATCATAGCCGTCAATGTGAATGGACTGAGCCCCGCCCAGAACCGCCGCCCTGCCGTGATAGGCCGCGCGGGACACGTTGTTCAGGGGTTGCTGGGCGGTCAGGGCAACGCCGGCCGTCTGGACGTGGAACCTGAAAGCCAAGGATTTGGGGTTTTTTGCTCTGAATCGTTTTT
>JAFDIX010000260.1 GCA_019307805.1 Deltaproteobacteria bacterium
TTGATCTCTTTATCCAGTAACCCGGGAGGAAGGCGATAATCCGGAATACCGTAGCGCATCATTCCACCCGGCTTGCTCCGGGATTCAAAAACAGTGACCCCGTGCCCCTGTTTTTTGAGGTAAAAGGCCGCTGTCAACCCCGCAGGCCCGGCGCCCACTACTGCCACCTTTTTCCCTGAGTCAGCAGCTATCTTTGTATTCCGATTCCACAGGCCCTGATCATTGTCCGCTGCATACCTCTTTAAAGCACAGATGGAAACGGGGGCATTCACTTCCCCCCTGCGGCAATCCTCCTCGCAGGGATGGATGCATACCCGGCCCAGGACGCCCGGAAAGGGTACTTTTTCTCGAATCACGGCACTGGCCTCATCCGCCCTGCCGTCAGCGATCAGCCTCAGGTACCCGGGCACATCGATGTGCACGGGGCAGGCCTCTTTGCAGGGGACCAGATCCTCCTCCCTTTTCCCGGGGCGCACCCCCTTGTCCACCAGGGCTCCTGTAGGGCAGACCTCTACACAGGCCGTACAGAATAGCCGAGGGCCTCTATTCCCCGCAGATCGCGACAGGCCCTGACACACCGTGTGCACCCGATGCAGAGATTATAGTCCCGTTCAAGGAGGGGATCCTCCTTTATTACGGTCAGGTCCGTGGGGACCCATTTGGGGGTGGCATCCGAAATCCCCACGTAGTTGGCCACATTCTGGAGTTCGCAGTGACCGAACTGGGGGCAGCACCTTTCATCTTCCGGCACATTGGAGGAGCACTGGGACCTCGGGCACCCTTCCTGCTGGGCGCAGGTGAGACAGGCATGGCGGTGGCGTGCCAGGATGGGGACCAGGTTTTCCTGCCGCTTTGCAGTAATCCGATCACTCTCCGTGACCACGATCATGCCGTCCCCGGCCTCCGTGGCACAGGAACCCACCAGATCTTCTTCCCCTTCCACCTCAACCACGCAAAGCCCGCACCCCTTTCCAGGTTCATCCGGCATGGCGTTTTCAATCTGTTTGCCGCCGCTGAAAACGGCCTTTGCCGCCGCCCCTGACCTTGCCGGTGGGAGATCCGGATGAAAGCAGAGTGTTGGGATATAGATATCCGCACTCTTGGCCGCCTCCAGGATTGTGGTTCCGGCAGTCACTTCGATTTCCTGTCCGTTGATGATTACTCTAATCTGCTCCATGGGTTCCGTCCTTTGGAATGTTTTGAGGAGGTTGCCCCGAACGATCAACGGACACAGCCCTATGTCCTCTCAGGAGGAGAGACCATGGAAAGTGTCCGTCTTTGTCTTGCGAGGCAATAACCCGGCTGATTACCAAGAATGAGATATGGCCCCCGACCTGCAGGCCTCCACACAGGGAAGCGGCAGTCTGTCCGCAGAAGGCTTACAGGGGTTGCACTCGTACTTCAGTTTCTTCTTTTTGTCAGCCGCAACAACGGCCACGGGCTCATCCCGAAGCGGATCATTGGGATCTTCATCCAGCACTTCAAATATGCCGGCCGGGCAGGCGGTTACGCAGTCCTCACAGCCGTCACACTTGTCCGTATCAATCGTGATGAAAAAATCACCGGACGCATCCTTGTATCCATAGTTGGCAAGCATAACATCACCTTTTCCTGAGGGGCTCTCCCCCGGTCACTTCTTTCTCCCCTTGCCCTTCTGGCAGAGGGCATATCCAAACAGGGCCGCACCCGCGGCACCTGCAATCTGCGTATCCCACTGGGTCTGCATCCGATCAAGTCCGATCATGGGCATGAGCCTGTCCATCACGCCGCGGTTCTTGGCCATCCCTCCCGTGACCGCAAACTCGGGCTCCACACCGACCCTCTCCACCAGGGAGTAGATACGCTCGGCCATGGCCCGGCAGTAAGCCGCCAGCACCTCTTCCGTGCTCCAGCCCTTCCTGAGAAGTCCCGTGGCCTCTGATTTGGCATACACCACACAGGTGCTGGAAACCGCGGGCGGCTCTTCCTTCACCTCAAGGGAACGGTCCCCAACGTCATTGATGGGAACCCCCAACAGGTCGGAGAAGACCTCCATGCCACGGCCCGTCCCGGCCGCGCATTTGTCGTTCATCAGAAAGTTGGTCACCTTTCCCTTCTCATCGCACTGAATCGCCTTGATATCCTGTCCGCCGACATCCAGCACCGTGCGCACCTCCGGACCATAGATAAAGTTGGCGCCCCTGGCGTGACAGGCAATCTCCGTAATAGCGCGGTCCGCCATGGGGACGTTCACCCGGCCATACCCTGTCCCGATGCAGTAATCCATCCGGTCGGCCTTCATGTCCGTCGCTTCCAATGCGAAATTCAGGGCATTATTGGCGCTCTCGGGGCTGTCGGAACCCGTCCGCATGTTGCCGTAGGCAAAGACCTGCCCGTCCACCATGATCACGGACTGGGAACTCACCGATCCCACATCAATACCCACCGTCACAAATTGGCCGTCCTGCCAGTTTATATCCGGATTCTTCCAGTTGGACTCCGTCCATCTCCAGAATTCCTTTTTCTCCTCTTCAGCCATCTTCCTTTCCTCCAACATAGGGATTCGCTATGTATTATTGATTATTGGTATTCCGGTGCCCACCCTGCCCTTCGCTCTACACCAATAATGATGCGTGCGATTTTGTGCTAGTCTTCCTGGGCCGCAACCACCGCAGCGCCCACCGCAGAACCGAAATCAGGATCTTCGGGAATGTAGATGTTCTCCAGGTTCAACTCCCGCTTCATGGCTTCCACAAATCCCGGATTGTACCCAACACCACCGACCATCACCACGTCCTCGTTCACACCGATTCTACGGATCATGGACACGATGCGGCTCGCCATGGCATCATGGATCGCCTTGCTGATATCCTGTTTCGAGGTCTTGGCATGGATCAGTCCCACCACCTCGGACTCGGCAAAAATCGCGCACTGGGCATTCATGGGAATCTCCTTGTCAGAGGTAAGCGCCAATGGGCCCAACTCCTCCAGAGTTATCTCCAGGGCCCTGGCCATGGCCTCAATAAAGGCACCCGCTCCTGCCGCACATTTCTCATTGATGGCAAAGTCCACGGCATTGCCCTTTTCATCCAGCTTCGCAGCCTTGCCCTCCTCTGCGCCGACATCCGTCACGGTCCTGGCATTGGGATAAAAGTAGTTGGCCGCCCTGCCCATGGCCTTGATATCGTTCACCGATGTATCGGCTATATCTATGGCATTCCTGCCTGATCCGGTCCCCCCGATCTTCTCCACATCATCCCTGGCGATGCCCGCCTCCTCAATGGCCGCAGCCAGTGAGTCATCCACCGCCTTTTTCTGGTCAAAGCCGGTCTGAACCGTGCCTTTGCCTATAATCTCTCCATCCTTCATGATGACGGTCTTGGTGCTCTTGGCACCACAATCTATTCCTGCCGTTATCATTTCTAACCCTCCCTTTGAATTGGCTGTTGAAGCGCTATGCTCCCACAATTCTCCTCCAAAATATTTTTATTTCTAGACCATCATGAGGTGACCCATTTGCACCAATGTAAACGAATGTTCGTTTACCTCATTAGGGCAATACAGTCAAGAAGAAAACGAACGAATGTTCGGTTGTGTTAAGCTGTCAAGGAAAAGACAGTGCGGGCTTAAAAGAATTGTTTAGGGAAATCATTGATTTCATATTCGCCGACGAGAAGGGGAACCGCCCACGGGATCCGCAGGTGGCTGGGCATGGGCAGGGGGTGACTCCAAAAGGGATTCTTGCGAATGTCCCATGATGTGAAGGCCTGTCTCAGGTTCAAGCAGGACCGTCCAATGGTGACACGAGGACGTCCCGGCAAAAGGGACAGGCCCTACTCCAATGTTTTCTTGAGGTTGATGAAATTGCTCCGGTCAAAACCGAGGGTCTTAAAGAAAGACAAAAGATCTGCCGAGTCCCATTCGACCGAGGTAAATATGTTCTTGATGCCCTTTTCCTCGCAGAAAGTGAAGACCTCCTGTGCCAGCATCTTACCGACGCCCTGGCCCATGTATTTCGGGTCAACACCCAGCAATGCGATCCAGGCGCTTTTCTCAATACCGAACCCCCCGGACAGGATGTAGCTGATCATGTAGCCAACAACCTTTTCCTTGGCCACAGCCACAAAACTGGTGTTCCCGCCCCTTTGTACGTGTTCTTCAATGACGCGCTTGAAATCGCTGTTAACCGTTTCCTTGGTGATGGCGGCATGGATCCTGAGAATCTCTTCCGCATCTTCTTTCTCTAACGATCTAATAAGGACATTCTCCACAGACCTAACCTCTTTTCATACAGGGGAGCATGGATCAATCGACTCGTATGATTTTCACCTGATGATTAACCCAGTCCGGAGGCAGATAGACCCTTCCGCTGTTGCCACTCAGTTTGACCTTCTTCTCGATCATCTCCTCCCCCCAGACCTCAAACTTCACCTTTCCTCGGGCAACCTCGGGGGGAATCTCTTCATTCTGGCTTTTGGCCTTTTTTGTGTTGGGCACTTTTGAGAGCCTTTTTTAAAGGGTTTAAGGGGCAGAAATGTGTCACTATCAACCCGAATTTCATGAGGCAAACAGGGTTTTTGCTGCTGCACCCCAAAATAACAGATAAGACCCTAATATTATTTGCTTAATTACTTATTCTGGTTAGATAATGTGACTTAAAATTTGACTACATTTTAGCTACATCGTAACTATTGTCAAGAAAAAAATAGAGGACGTTCCAAGATATTCGATCCCCACTGAAAATGTTGTGGAGTCCAACTTATTCGGTAACTCTTTCTAACTCTTTTGGTAACTCACATGAACCCGATCTTTTCCAGTATTTCAGCCATCTGACTCTTACCTTCCGGTTTTCCGCCACGAGTGGACCATTTTTTAAAAAACCAGTCCAGATAGTGTTCAAAACCTTCCTTCATCCAGATATCATTCAACCATAAATGATTGTCCGGATCATCGTACCGGCCTGTCAGCTCATCCAGTTCGTCAGCAGTCAATTTGTGATATTTATCGTAATGAATAACACCAGGCCCGTTCAGCCTTCCCTTCAGATGATCGGGCTCTTTGTCCGGATATCCCAATACAAGCGCTATCAATGGGAAACAGTGCTCATCAGGTAGATCCAGAAGTTCAAAAACCCTGTTCATATTCCCCCTGTGTATGCCGTTGGTAAACAGAGAATCGATCCCAAGGGATTTTGCTGCAATTGCAGCGGTCTGGGCTGCTAAGATTGTGTCTGTACTCCCGGTTACAAATTGAATGACCCCATCGGCTGTAAACGGATGGTTCATATGACTTGCAATGTCTATAATCCGGTTAAAGTCGACACAAAAGACCAGGGTCCTGCTCCCCGCAAATCCACTGAGCTTTTTCATCAGTTCTCTATCTCTGACAGCAATGATAGAATAGCTTTGACGGAACGACGCATTGGCTGAGCGCACACATGCGTCCAGAATAACTTTTAAATCATCATCCTTTATCTCCTGTGATGAAAAATTGCCATGAATGCTCCTTAGACTATGAATTGTTTTTAGTGTCTCATTCATTTTTTCCTCCTGTTGTCTGTTAATATTGGTCAATATT
>JAFDIX010000261.1 GCA_019307805.1 Deltaproteobacteria bacterium
CTTTCCTACACCGCATTTTGCTATGCCAGGTCTGGGCCAGGGGTTCACGGTTAAAAAAGGATGAACATAGACCAGTATGAAGATAAGGCAACCAACCGTGAACCTTGAACCGTGAACCTGACAACCTGAGTCGTTATCAAAAATCAAAGAACGCTGGCATTTGGTATAACAACGGGGACATTTTGTCAAATAGTTAAGCGGCTTTAGGGTTTAAATTGTTCCCAAATCCGACATGTGCTTGGTTCATTTTGTTCCTGCCGTGAAACGTTCTTCTTTCGTTCGTCAAATGCTTCCCAAAAAAATCTCCAGCATTTCTAATGGTTAGAAGAAAGTCGGCCCAAAAAACGGGTTCGGCACGAATATTGAACTCCCATATATGAATATTTTGGAATGTGAATGCATTTATCTGCGGAGGGATTACGGAGACCTTTCAAAAATAGAGAGAAGGATATATGGCTGAAAAAGGGAATCATCAAGATCAAAGAAAACCGGAACGCAAGCTCTGCCTAACGCTTAAGGGCCTTTCAAAAAATTTTGGCAGCCTTGCCGCTGTGATCAATATCAATCTGGAAGTGCTCCAGGGTGAGCGCCGGGCCATCATAGGCGCCAATGGTGCGGGTAAAACGACCCTGTTCGATCTTATTGGCGGACAGCTGCGGCCGAGTGCGGGCCACGTCTCCTTCCTGGACCGGGATATTACCCGGATGCGCCCCTTCCAGCGTGCCCATCTCGGGCTGACAAGGACCTATCAAATTACCAATCTCTTTCCCAGTCTTTCGGTGCTGTATAACGTTATTTTGGGGGTCCAGGCCCTTGAGAAGACCAAGTTCGTTCCCTGTATACCAATCACCTCCTATGGACGGTTTTATGATCAGGCCGAGGAGTTGCTTGATCGCCTGGGACTTTTAGACAAAAAGGAAGAGCTTGTGCAGCACCTTCCCTACGGCGAACAAAGGCTCATCGAGTTGGCCATTGCCCTGGCAGGGAAACCCAAACTCCTGCTTCTTGACGAGCCTACCTCCGGCCTCCCTGCAGGTGAATCCAAGGAGCTCACAAAGGTACTTATGGCTCTTGACCCTGAGACAACCATCATCATCGTTGAGCATGACATGGATGTTGCGTTCTCTGTGGCTGAAAGGGTTACGGTTCTTCATCTGGGGGAAATCCTCGCTGAAGGAACAACGGATGAGATCAAAAACAATGCAGAGGTGCAGAGAGTCTATCTTGGTGAGGAAGAAGAGGATGAATAGGAATTAGCCATGCTTGAAGTCAAGGATATCCATACCTACTACGGTGACAGCTACATACTACAGGGCATTTCCCTGGAGGTGGAAAAAGGTTCCGTGATCGCGATCCTGGGTCGAAACGGCATGGGAAAAACAACCTTGATCCACTCCATCATAGGTTTTAACCCGCCCCGGCAGGGTCGCATTATGTTCCAGGGAAAAGATATCACCAAGGTCCCTTCCTATAACCGGGTGGCCCTTGGACTCGGGCTGGTTCCCCAGGAACGCAGGATATTTCCCTCCCTCACCGTCCTGGAGAACTTGAAGGTGGCTGCAAATAAGGAAAGGGAAGACTGGACCATCGAAAGAGTCTTCTCTGTTTTTCCACGGCTCCAGGAACGCATCCGCCACCGGGGGGATAACCTGAGCGGCGGCGAGCAGCAAATGCTGACTATTGGACGAGCGCTGATGACGTGCCCTTCACTGCTTTTGATGGATGAACCGAGTGAGGGGTTGGCCCCGGTTCTGGTGCGTGTCATGCGTGATTCCATTTTTCGTTTGAAAGAAGAAGGGTTGTCTATCCTGCTGGTGGAACAGAACCTGAGATTTGCTCTGAAGTCTGCCGGTTATGTGCATCTCCTGGAGCGGGGAAAAATTGCCTACTCCTGCACTCCGGAAGAGCTTGACGGGGATCAAGAGACCAAACTCAAGTATCTTGGGGTTTAAAATCCACGCGCATGTGGCCTGAGGGAAAGTTTTTGTGTATCCGGCGATAGAAGATTTTCTTTTTGATCTGAGGAAGTTGAGAACAGGGGTTCAGCAATGGAATTTTGGGTAATGCAGACATTTTACGGCCTCTCCTACGGGTCGCTTTTGTTCATGTTGGCATGCGGACTCACCCTTGTCTTCGGGGTGATGAAGTTCTGTAATGTTGCACACGGCTCTTTTTATTTGCTCGGGGGATACATGGGTGTGACCGCCCTGAGGGTGACGGGTTATTCCACCCTGTCCTTCTTTCTCGCGATTTTTGTCGGTGGACTTACCATTGCCATTCTCGGAGCCGCCATCCAACGGGTTTTTTTTCGAAAGCTTTACGGGCAGGACCTTCCCCAGGTGCTCATCACCCTTGGGTTCGCACTCATCTTCCAGGACCTTGTCCTGGTGATATGGGGCGGGGACCCCTATCGGGTTACCATCCCGGCCCCTTTCAAGGGGGCCTTTCATTTGGGAGATCTGTACTTCCCCAAATACCGCATTTTCATGATTCTGGCGGCAGCAGTAGTGGCCGTCGCCATCTACCTGTTATTTGAAAAAACGAACACCGGTGCCCGCATTCGTGCCGCGGCTGATGATGAGGAAATGGCAGGAGGGATCGGCATCAAGATCCCACTCATATCTGCAGGGGTATTTGCACTCACGGCAGGCCTTGCCGGTATGGCGGGGGTGATCGGAGGCGGTTTTCTATCCCTCTACCCGGGCGCAGGCCTCATTATGATTCCCCTTGCCTTTGCGGTCGTCATCGTAGGGGGGCTTGGCAGCATTAAGGGTGCAGCCATTGCAAGCATCCTCCTCGGCCTGATCGATAGTTTCGGCAAGACCTTGATTCCCGATCTGGCCTATTTCACCATGTATGCCCCCATGCTGATTATCCTTGCCGTGCGGCCGACGGGACTCTTTGGAAAACCCCAATAGAGGGTGTAAAAAGGTGTGTAAATAATGAAATCAGATCATTTGGTAAGCCTTCGGTTGTTTGGAATCATTCTCGTTCTCTTGATTCTCGCCCCGCTATTTTTACCACAATATATCGTCTTCCTCCTTACCCAGGCCCTCATTTTCGGCATCCTTGCCATGAGCCTGGATATCCTGGTGGGTTTTACGGGCCTGCCTTCCCTTGGGCATGCTGCTTTCATGGGCATTGGGGCCTATTCTGTGGCGATTCTGTCTACCGAGCACGGAGTCGGATTCTGGGGCTGCCTGGTGGGCGCTGTTTTCCTCGCCGCTGTTGTTGCAGCGGTATTCGGTCTGATTGCCCTGCGTGCCACTGCGGTGTACTTCCTCATGATCACCCTGGCCCTGGCCATGGTTGTCTGGGGAGTGGCCTATCGGTGGTATCGCTTGACAAAGGGGGACAACGGAATCACCGGTATCGTAAGGCCGGAGTTGGGTCTCCCATGGTCCCTGTGGTCGGAGGTAAACTTTTTTTATTTTGTCCTTTTATTTTTTGTCATTTCGTACCTGCTCCTCTATCTACTCATGCGCTCACCATTCGGCTACACCCTGGTAGGTATGCGGGACAGTGAAAGCCGGATGCAGGCCATGGGGTATAACACCTGGCTGCACAAGTACACCGCCTATGTCGTGGCCGGCACCTTTGGGGGTCTGGCAGGCGCCCTGTGGGCATATTTCAACGGTTTTGTAAGCCCCCCGGACATTGAACTGGGCATCTCCATCGAGATACTCCTCATGGTCCTTCTGGGGGGTGCGGCATCATTCATCGGTCCCTTCATCGGGGCATGTGTGGTCGTGTTCATGAAGCAATATCTCAGCATTTATGTGGGACGCTGGCTCATGATACTGGGGGCCAGCTATATCATTACGGTCCTCTATCTACCCCAGGGAATCAACGGCGGATTGGAGGCCCTGCTGGGAGTCGGTACATCAAAGGGTATTCTGGATCGTTTTAATCTCAAGAATCTATTTAACAGGAAGGAAACCATCACTTAAAAAAGGAGGTCGAAAAATGGGAAAAAAAGGATTGACACGCAGAGATTTTATCAAAACAAGTGCAGCGGCCATTGGGGGGGCGGCCCTGGCCGGAGGTTTTTCACCAAACATCGCCCTGGGGCAGGGTCCCATCAAGGTCGGTGTCGTGCTTCCGCTGACCGGCCCCTTTGCAGGTGTTGGCATCATGATGAAACAGGGCATTGAAATGTACTATGAGACGGTGGCCAAAAAGGCGGCCGGCCGACCCATCAAGCTGATTATCGAGGACACCCAGGGCGCACCGGCCAATGCCGTCACCAAGCTGCGCAAACTTATCTCCCATGACAAAATCCATGTGGGCATGGGAGGGTTTCTGGCTTCCACGGGATATGCCCTGTCGCCTCTCTTCAAGGGCAACAAACTGCCCTTTATCTCACCGGTCTTCTCATCAGACGACCTGACCCAGCGGGATTTTAACCCCTATTTGATCCGTTGCGGGTGGAGCAGCAGCCAGCCGGCCCATCCCCTGGGGGAATATGCCTACAAGAAACTGGGATATCGAAAGATGGTCTGCTGTTCCGCAGATTATGCATTCGGATACGAGGGCACGGGCGGTTTTCAACGAACCTTTGAGGAGTCCGGAGGCAAAATCATACAGAAGATCTGGATACCCCTCGGAACAGAAGACTTTGGTCCCTATTTGACAAAAATCAGCAAGGACGCGGATGCCGTTTACGCTCAAATCGTCGGGGCCCCCGCCATCCAATGGGTGCAGCAGTACAAGGACGCCGGCATGTGGGATAGGGTGGGGCCCATGATCGGCTATGAGCCGACCACGGACGAGTTTGTGCTCCAAAAAATGGGGGATGAAGCCTCGGGCATTATTTCCTCCCTCTTCTACAGCGCTGCTATCGAGTCCCCGGAAAATGAAAAGTTCGTCAAGACATTTGCCAAAAGGTATAAAAAGGTCCCCAGCTATTTTGCCGAAAGCAGCTATGTCGCCCTCCGGGTCGTCAAGGAGGCGGCAGAAGCCCTGGACGGCAAGGTTGAGGACAGTGATAAGTTCCTGGCAGCCCTTAAGGGCGTTGAACTGAAGAATCCCGATGCCCCTCGAGGCCCAGTCAAATTTGATAAGTACAATAATCCCATTCACAACATTTACATTCGAAGGGCGGAAAACCTTGGGGAAAAATTCGGGGTTAAATGCAAAATGTGGAACACCGTGGATTACACATACCCCATGGTCTCCCAGTTCTGGAAATATGATCCGACCTATATGAAAAAACCTGTCTATTCCCGAGAATACCCACCTTGTAAATACTGCGGCTAAAAAGCGATGCACACACGGAGACCAGGCGGGGTATCGCCTGGTCTCCGTGCCCTAAAAAGTGAGGTTCACAATTATTTCTAATGGTTAGAAAAAAGTCGGCCCAAAAAGAGGATTCGGCACGAATATTGATAAACCTAAAGGGAAATACTTTGGAAGGCAGTAAGCATGAAACGTATTGCCATCCCCATTTTTAAGTCCCGAATTTCGCCCGTCTTTGACACCAGTACAAGGATGTTGGTCATCGACTGCAAAGGCGCAAAGGAAATCCAAAGGCAGGAAATATACCTTGACAAGCTCTCGCTCTATGAACGCCAACGGATCTTAGCGAGTTTGAATGTGAATGTCTTTATCTGCGGCGGCATCACAGAGGTTTTTCAAAAGATGATTGAAACTGAGAATATTCAAATCATCACAGGAAGGACCGGTGACGTTGAGGAAGTATTGGCCGCTTTCCTCTCCGGAAAAATCAACAGAAAGAAATTTCAAATGCCCGGTTACAAGTCGAAAAAATAGATGTGCAAATGACAGGGCATTCAAGACCGTAAGGAGGGTATCCCATGCAGTTTCAAATGGGTTCATGCGACGGAT
>JAFDIX010000262.1 GCA_019307805.1 Deltaproteobacteria bacterium
GAGTCCAGGCGTACCGCCAGGGGGGAATCCTTGGTGGTGCAGGGAGGCATGGCAAAATAGCTTTCTGTCAAGGCCTCAAAGGGATCTTCCCTGCTGCTGGACGGCATCATGAATCGGCGACTGCAGTTGAGAAAATCATCATCAGACACCCTTATTCCCACTTCGTCGAGCAGGGTCAGGATATCAGGGGGGTTGGGAAGGACACCGCTCAGGAGGACGGATAGCCCCTGTTCCTCCCCTCCTGCTGTCGAATCAAGGAATGTTTTCAAAAGCGGGATAAAGTCATCGGGGTGTAGAAACTCTCCCTGGCGAATGACCTGGTAAAACTCTGCGTTGGTGGAACGAAGCTGTCCCCTTGCCCTTTGGTCATAGATTTCCCTGATAAGAGCAGCCAGTTCCTGTCCCTGCTTGACCCTTCTCCGGAATTCTGCATGGTCCAGGGGGCCCAATTGTTTCTCCAACCGGGAAACCAGCGTCTTCAGGTGTTCCAGGTAGTATGTGCGGGCTGAATCTTTGTAGGGCTGCTTGGGATGGTAAAAAAAATAACAGGGCTTCTCAAGACCCAGATAGTCGTAGACGATAGAGGAGAGATTTTGAATGGAGTCACAGGTATGGGGGAAGAGGAACCCATCCAATTCTTCACATTTCCCCTGCAGGATCAGTTCCAGGCCCAGCTTGACCACCGAACAGATATAGGGTTGGAGGTGGGCGCTGGCATTGCTGACCTCCAGGGGAGGGTCCCAGATCTCCACCGGAAGAATATTGAAGGCCCACAGGATCTCTCTGGGATATTGCGCGGGAAACACGCCAAAGAGGTGCCTGCCATGGACCTCTTTCTGTATCTTGAGGTATTCTTTTCGGGGTGGCGGGGCAAAAGCAGGCATGCAGGTCACTCCGGGGACTGGTGATGGTGTGAAATCCTCGAAAGTATAGGCGCCGGCCCCCGGAGTGTCAAGACACACGGCGCCATTTGACAGATCCTAGGGACACATCAAATCAAATCTTGAACTCCGAAAATCATTTCATTATAATCCCCAGAAATGGGTCTTGACAAAATCTCCCTTGAAACCCGCAACCATCCCCGCAAGGTGAGATATCGCTGCTATTTCAACGAGAAATAGCGTGTTTTAACAATCCTATACCCAAGGAGTGGACCATGGAACAGAATTCGGATGATGAAATGGATGATTTCATGGAAGGGATTGATAATGAACTGCAGGAGGAACGCGATCAAAGCCCCTCCAGGCAAAACAAAACCCCATCTGAATCAGACAGTACAATAAAGCTCCTGATACTTGCCGCCGTAGGCGTTCTGGTACTGATCGTCCTCATGGTTATCCTGTTCACCGGCAGTGGGGGGCTTTCCAAGGAAGACCTTGCACCGATGGAGGCCCGACTGAACCAACTGGAAAACAGGCTGAAGACCCTTGAACCGCTGATTGAAAAAATGGAAACCATTGATAAAAGGACAAAAGGGATTGAGCGCTCACTTGCCTCATTAAGAAGATCGAACAGTGCACTCAAAAAACAGATAACCGCGGTGAACCTCAAAGTGGGAAAGCTTCAAAAAACAAGGGTTCCTGCGCCATCTAAAAGCAAAAGCCGTTACCATACTGTACGTCGTGGTGATACCCTCTACAGCATTTCAAAAAAATATAGTGTGACCATTGATGACCTGCTCAAACGCAATAAGATGAAAAAAGGGCAGGAACTGAAGATCGGCCAAAAAGTCCTCCTTCCCCCCACCTCCCCATAGTTTGAGAGAAATATTCATGGAACAGCATAGACCACAATATATTGTGGTCTATGCGTTCCCATTACAGCACTCCTTGGGGAGACCCCCACACTTGACATCATATTAATTTTTTGTTATAATATCAGTAAGTTATGGCTTAGATATTTGTAAGATTTTAGAGGAGTGATCTGGAAATGAATTGCATCACTTGTCACACCCACAACCGGGGGGAAGCAAAATTCTGCAGAAAATGTGGTGACCCATTGCTCAGACCCTGCCCCAGATGCGGAAACAGGAATCCCCCTGAATGCAATTTTTGTGATGAATGCGGTCATGGACTCACCCTTCTTATGGAGCCCTCCCTGCCCGGCATGTATGCCCTGGGTGGGGAAAAACCCTTTCGATGCCGGTTTCCCAGTGATTATATGCAGAGTATCCTTGAACAAAGGCCCCTTATCGAAGGTGTCTCGCGGGAGGTGACCGTTGCCTGCTATACTTTGGATGGATTGGGGATGCTGGAAGAAAATGCCGGGTCCGGGGACCCTGCTGCCTTCAGAGATGAGATCTGCGAAATATTGTTAAATAAAGTCCACGAATGCAAAGGAACGGTAAATAACATTACCGACGACACGGTTATTGCCCTCTTTGGATTACCCATTCTATTGGAGTTTGCCGCTCAAAGGGCCATATTTTCTGCAATGGCTATCCACAAAGAGGTTGCATTCTTCAACAGGCGGCGCAGAAAATCCGGAGGCGCGGCCCCTCTCATAAAAATCAGGGCTGGAATGCACACTGGTCAGGTTATGGCCGGCAACCTTGATTCTGATTTGAGAGTATCGTTTCACGAAGGGAAAGATATCGTGCAATTGGCCTACATGATGGCCAAGCTGGCTGAACCAGGAACCACCTCTGTAACCGAAGAAACCCTGAAGCGTTCCGGGGATGGGTTTCATTTCAAATCCATTGGAGAGAAAAAAATCAAAGGCAAGGAGGGATCACTACCTGTCTACCGGTTGACTGGCCCGGACTCTTCCAAGGGGAAAAAGGGATCCGAAGATCACGATCCCCCTGCACATGCCCATGACAAGAAGGCTAAACCAACTACCCGCCCTGCAGACCCTTCCCCTGAGGCGCCCTACGGCCTGTGCATGCCCTGGAAATCCACAGATCTTCAAAAAGAAGATATTTCCGGGAAGACAAAGCTCATCCTTTCCCTTTCATCCTTTTATCTGGTTCTGGCTGTTTTCCTGATCTGGGAATTTCTTTTGCCCAGGCCCTCGCCGATTCAGTTGACTCAGATTTTTTCAAGCTACTGGGCCAGTCTCGTGGTGCTCCTTGCCGCCTTCCTGCTTGGCACCTTCTGCCTCTATCATCTGGCCGTTCTAGGCACTCGGATGTTACTGGGTCAGAAAGGGAGGAATGGCTTCAAGCTGGGCACGTTGCTGGTCAGGGAAGGCTATATCTCTGAGAAGGAACTGGATGACGCCCTTGATGAACAGAAGCAACGGATTGGTGAAAAGCTTTTGCATTCAGGGAGTATCACCGACAAACAACTGGATGAAGCCCTCTGTTACCAGGAGGATGCCAGCTGCAGGCTGGGTGTCGCCCTCAGGGAACTGGGATACACTACGGATGAAGAGATCAGCGAAGTGTTGAACAAACGGAATAGGAAACTGGGTGAAATTCTGCGAGAAAAAGGACTTGTCTCGGAGTATGAATTGTACTGGATTTTGACCAGGGGAAGTCCCATTAAAAGGACATAACCCTTTGGGGGAAGATCCCCAGAGCGCCCATTCATAGGGGATCATGTCCGGACAGTAAATGCAATGTCCGGGTATGATCCCTTTTTTTCAAATAGATATTTGACCCCGTTTGTATCCTGTTCTAATATGTCCCATTCTAAAATTCTGTACAGAAGGAGCTTACTCATGATGAAAATTGATCCTGGAAAAACCCATACCTTTTTCTCACCTACCAAGGTCATTATGGGGATGCATACGGCCTTACAGGCCGCTGCTGAAATCAAGCAACTGGGCGGAGGGAAAACCCTTTTGGCTACCGATCCCGGCGTTGTCGGCGCCGGACTCCTGGAACCGGTTACCGCGTCCCTGGAAAGGGAAGATATCGAATATGTCATTTACGACGGAGTAGAACCGGAACCCCCTTCCCGTGTCATTGATAAGGGGGCGGAGATATTCAAGGCGGAATCATGCGACCTGATTCTGGGAATTGGGGGCGGAAGTTCGCTGGATGCATCGAAGGGTATTTCCATTGTGGCCGGCAATAAGGGCAGAATATTGGATTATTGCGGCATGGATCAGGTTCCCCAAAAGGGCGCCCCCCTTATCTTGATGCCTACAACTGCCGGTACCGGGGCCGAGGTTACCCGTGGTGTGGTGTTGACGGATGAAGAAAAGAATATGAAAAACGTTGTCTTTTCGCCCTATGCCATTCCGGACACAGCCATTGTAGATCCACAATTGTCTTTCAGCATGCCGCCCACGGTTACCGCGGATACCGGCATGGATGCCATGGTACATGCCATTGAAACCTACGTGTCCATGAATGCAACGGTTTTTTCCGATATCATGGCGGAACAGGCCATTGCATGGATCGCCCGATACCTGCCCGTTGCCTGGTCCAAGGGATCCAATGTGGAAGCCCGGAACTATATGACTATGGCCGCGACCCTGGCCGGGTTTGCCTTTGGCAGCGGCGGCCTGGGTGCCGTGCATGGTTTGGCCTATCCACTGGGAACGGAATATCACATGAACCATGGCCGCACGAACGCCATCATGCTGTCCCATATCATGGCATTTAATCTTTCAGGGAATCCTGTTAAGTATGCGAAAATTGCCTCACTCATGGGCAATGATGTGCGAGGCCTTTCACCCCTGGAGGCAGCCGAAGTATCTGTCATGGCGATTCAGGAATTGCTGGACACCATCAAGGTATCCTATCGGTTGGGTGATTATGGGATTCCCGAATCAGACCTGCCCAAACTGGTTGAGGGCGGCATGAAACAGGCCAGACTCTTTGTCCCGAACCCCAGGGACCTTGCGGAAGAGGACGTACGCGCCATCTTTGAAAACGCTTTTTAACGGGGCCGGAGTCTCCGGGTTCCTCGGGGAGCACTTTGAACATTGGCTTTGAAGTACCAAGGCCTAAACCCGGTTGCCGTCATGCCCTTTCCGAGAGAGCCCGGGGCAGCATGATTACCGCAATGAAGGTGCCGGCCGCAGCAAATGCGAGCACCTTGAACAGGCCGTCGAAGCCCCAGTGTGAGTAAATCCATGCGATAAGAGGGAGTGAGGAGGCCATGACCGAAAAGGTCACGATGTAGCGGAAGGCAAAGACGCGACTGCGCCATTCGCTTCGCGCGATACGGCCTATCAACACATCGTTGATGGGTATCTGGCCGAATACCGCCAGCATGAATGCCAGGGAAACCATGAGGGCG
>JAFDIX010000984.1 GCA_019307805.1 Deltaproteobacteria bacterium
TTGTGATTTGTTTGATTTTTGTAATTTGTTATTTGAAATTTCAAAAAGGCAGTGACATTTCAACAAAGCAAAACCCTCTGGGTATAGCCAAAGCTTATTCATATGGGCCGGGGTCCTTTATTTTCTCCGGCGTGTGCGGTGCTTTTCCGGTGAGCTGTTTTTCCAACGCTTTTTGAGATCAGTTTTTTGATCCTGGGGCAGGTTTTTGTACCAGCGATGGGTGCGGCGGAGCCTTTCCTGCTCAGCAGGGGGAAGCTGACGGAACCGATCATATTTTGAACGAATACGTTTGCGCTGCTCAGGGTTCATGTGGGTCCATTCCCGGGCCCCTTTCTGCAGGCGTTTTTGTTCTCCCGGGCTGAGTCTGTCCCAGTTGTTGGAGTACCGGTTGAGGGCCTTCTTTTCCTCGGAACTGAGATGCGACCATGCAACCCCTGAATCCCCGGCAAAACTGAACATCGCGGTGCCTAAAAGGAAGAGCAGGGTCATACCAACCAGAAAACCCCAGCCCGGGCCCATGGCGAACCATCTGGAAATCCTGGGAAAATGTCTCATCTTGCAATGCCCTGCATTCGAAATCATCACTGTTCTTTTCCCCGGTCCCTACAACATCAGGCAACCCTGTAAGATCTGGATTCCAGTCGCCTTTCTTTGGGTTTTTCATCTTCCCCGGGTGCCAAATTGAACACCCGCGGGGAGTGACTGGACACGTATTGGGTTTTCATCCCGTTCCGGTAATGTGTCTCTTTTTCATTGTGACGGGCCTCTTCAGTCAACCAACTGTAAAAGTCAAGTTCATCGTAGAACTCCAGGTTGTCAGTGGCGACGAGTGTCTCGAAATCCTCAAACCCATTGTGAATGAGAATTCCGAAGGGATTGGCCAGATAGAGGAAAGTGGCCAAAAGGATTACGCCGGCCGTTGCAATACCGGCAGCAGGAAACCTGAAAACCGACCCCAGTCCTAACCAGGAGCCGGGCCCGCTGGATTTGGCGGTCTCAAGGGCTTCTTTGCGAATGATCCTCAAACGGGACAGGGTTTCGGGATCCAGATCATGGGTGCTTTTATCCAGGGTTGACAGGACCTTACCCACAAATACATTTTCACGGTCTTTTTCTTTCATGGCCGGTAATCCTCCAAAAGGCTGCGCAGGCTGTGCACTGCGCGTGAGTAGTGGGCCTTTACTGTTCCTTCTGAACACTTCATGGCAGCGGCGGTTTCACGGACGCTCAGGCCCTCCCAGCCACGCAGCAGAAATGCCTGTTGCTGTCGCATGGGGAGGGAACCAAGGGCTGTGTCAAGGGCCTTCATGCCATCTCCCATGTGGACCTGTGCGTCGGGTGCACGGGCATCCTTGTCTTCCACCTGGGAAATGGGATCCACGTACTCCTCATTGTCGCTATTGCGCCGGGAAGGGAGCCATGCATGCCATCTGTTGCGGACAGCGCGGCGGCGATACCAGTCCCGGATTCGGTTCTGCAGGATTCGGTAGAAGAGCGGTTTCCACTTTTCCTCAGGTTTATGGGAATAGCTTCGGACCAGGCGAAACATGGTGTCCTGAACGATATCCAGCGCTTCCTCGCGGCTTCCCGTGGCAATATAGGCCATGCGGTATGCCCGTCGTTCGACAGAGGCCAGAAAATCCTCCATTGCCTGGTTATTATTCGGCATAAATCCATTTTACGATGCTGAGCCATTCCCGGGATAACCACAAGACATCTTCCTCAACACAGGATCCTATCGATAATGCTCGGAACAGAATTCTTCCATCCATGGGTCGCCTTGATCGTCTGGAGAAGGTTATCCCCTGAGATGTCTTTTTTCAAGATATTCGTGAGTCTCTACCTAATAAAACGCATAGGTGGCAGATTTGTTGACATGTGGTTGCAAAAAAAATCTGCTCCCTGTGGACTGGTCAGAGACGATGGTGCCGGTCATTTTTCTATTTTACGCGCGGAGTAATGGAGCGTCACTTGCCTTTTCTCGATGGAAATGTCATAGAGAAATGGTTCCATAGGGAAAAAGATGGGAATCGGGGTCCTGGTGATGGAGAGTCATTCAGGTATGGGGGACAAGCGCGAATTGAGAGGTAAAATCCTGTCGGGTGTTCAAAAGGCGGCCCGATTTACACAATTGGATTGGGTCCGGGAACAGTGTATGGAGAAGCTGGGCTTCATCGAACAGTGAACCTTGAAATCACAGAAGAGGATATTTCGACCCTGAAGGCCCTTCGGAAAGAAGAAGGAATCCGGTTGATACCCCCGGATCCGCAATTCTGCGAATCAAAGGCCTTTCCCATTGTAATGGGCCATATCCAGGGGGCGCTTATTATTCCTGAAGAAAATGTCCGGGTACATGGCCGTGCCGTCATAGAGATAATGGCCCCTGTCAAAGTAAAGGATGCGCTGGGCCTGGATGAAGGGGATTATCTTTCTTTTCGGTTTAAGAAAATATAGAATCCGGGTCCAGACAGACTGTGTCGCAATTGGCAGAACTGCGCTTATAGGTGCTTTCGTCATTCCGGGCTTGACCCGGAATCCAGCGGTATTCCTTAGGCTTGCGCTTCTGGATGCCGGTCGAAGATCCCGTCTTCAGCGGGGATCAAGTCCGGCATGACAAG
>JAFDIX010000985.1 GCA_019307805.1 Deltaproteobacteria bacterium
TATGGAAAACTCGGGATGGCCGGACCGGAAATGACAATAGGGCAGCTCACCAAAAACTGGAAAGATTATCATGTCTCATATGCCGGAGTAAGAGTAAGCCTGCCCAATGCCATCCTCTTTGATCCCAAAAACGACGATAAAACCATTACCCTTCACAAGTATTGGTCGCCGGTAGAGGATCAGGAGACCCTCGGGGACCTTCTGTCGTGGATTAATCTTTTCAAATGGAGTGGTCCGCCCCGCCTCTATAAAATAATGGGCCGGGATAACCGGACTTTCGGGTATTTGTACGCCCTTTACAACGATGCACTCATCGAGGTTATTGATGAAAATACGATATGGATCGACGACATGACCCTGAGATACGAAGATACAAATAATGTCATTTTTTAAGGCCCTTGTCTTGTGCCGGTTGTTCTGCAGCCCCTTAAAAATACACCTGATCTCCACTGTAATAGGATGCATAGGGTGATGGATGGGTCTAGATAAGGCAGTGTTGGCAGAGAAAAATCCGAAGAGTACAAATGCAGCACAACGAACTAATTACCATGGGAGGAAATAAGCGATGCAGATCAAAAAGCGAACATCCCTGTTTTTCACAGTAGTCTTCATCGCAGCGTCCTTTGCCGGCTGCATGGACTCTTCAAAGTACGGCCGCCTCAGGAGAGCAGGGCCGGATATGACCATCGATCAGTTGCTGAAAGACTCGAAGAATTACAATGTATACTACGCAGGTGTGAATCTGGAATCAGTAAATGCCATCCTCTTTGATCCCAAAAACGACGATAGGGGATTTTCTCTTCAGCACTACTGGATTTCGGTCAATGATGACGCAAAACTATCTGAAGCCATGCGCTGGATTAACGTTTTCAGGATCGAGCCCCCTTCCCTTTCTAGGGTTGTCGGCCCTGGTGACAAGACCTTTGGCTACCTCTACATGTTAACTTCGAGCCCGGTCATTAAGGTCGTTGATGACAAAACGCTGTATCTCGGAAACCTGTCGTTGCGTAGCGAAAGTGGTTCGGGTATCTATTGATGTCTCGAAGCAATCCGTTACTTTAAGAAAGGGTTTTTTTCCGTTCCTTGAACTGCCATGCCATCAAGAAGCATCCCTGGCAGGCATTACCTTGATTGCATTTCCCGCCATTTCCAGGGAGGCGTCGGAGCCTTCTCTTTCCAGAGGCCCACCCCCGTATTTCGGGCTTTGTTTTCACCCTCCAGCCACCGAATGCATTCCGGCTGCTGACAGGATCTTTCTTCCACCCAGGCCAATCCAGCCATGACCAACTCCTGATTGAGGCACCGATCATCTCCAAAATATATCAAGGCCGGAGTCTCCCTGTAATTATCAGGGGGTATGGGTTTGACCCTCACTTCCTCATGAAAAACCAGCATAGTCACCCAGTATCTCGCGGCGTTCCCATAGGCCTGGCTATTCTCCGGACAGTCAATGCCGTAGAGGGCGATAATTCTGTTCTCTCTATTGACACGGATAACCATGCTGTCCCCGTCGATCACTCGAACCACCATGCCTTTGAAAACACCGTTTTCCGATTCGATCCCCTCCTCAGGAGGCCCGGCCTGGCCGTCAAGGGGATGAGAATAAAGGAAAATGAGCATGAGGATATAACTAACTGTCATCAATGATTTTTTCACGGTTCCACTCTCACCAAAAAAAACCCCTGATGGGGAAAGGAGGTAACCAAAAACCATCAGGGGTGAATACCCCACTGAGAGGGAAGTGATACCCAGGGGGGCCGAAATAAAAGAGTATTTGAACGGGCAAACACCCTTTCCTTCAATAATAATACTAAACTGATATAATTCAATGAAAAAAATGGGCCTTTGCGGTGCTCAGAAAATCCCATCCGGTTATACGCTTCCACCACAAAAGGGACAGAATTTGGAATTAGCAGGGATTTCTTTCTTACAGGAGGTGCAGGCCGCTCCGGCGCCCGGGACCGTGGAACGCTCTTTCGCCTGAGCCAAAATGTCGGTAATCTGGATCTGGGTAACCTTGATCTGCTTTGCAAAAGAGAGAAGTTCCGGCTTCTCAGCCTTTGACATCTCACCATCGGCAAGGGAAACGAACACCATGTCTTCGAGATTCCGAACCCTGTCTGAAAACCGCCCCACCGGTTTTGGCCTGTGCTTACCCGTTCCCACCGTTTCCAGGGCCTGTTTCAGCTGTTCCTCACCGGCCCCTATCTCCTGGCGAATCCTTTCAATCGCCTCGCCCTCCTCATCGCTGAGTTTTCCGTCGGCCGCTGAAATAAAAATGACATTTGCCAGGTACAAGACCCTATCTTCACTGTTCATGCTATCCTTCCCCTATTGCCCGATT
>JAFDIX010000986.1 GCA_019307805.1 Deltaproteobacteria bacterium
ACGGCTCAATGCCTTGTTGAGCAGTCCCCGGTCTACCGGCTTGGTCAGGTAATCAACGGCACCGAGTGAGTAACCACGCGTCCGGTCATCGATCATGGTCAGCATGATCACGGGTATCTTGCGTAAGCCTGGATCGGCCTTCAGTGCACGCAGCACCGACCAGCCATCCATCTCCGGCATCATGACATCCAGGGTGATGGCGGCAGGCTGCAGCTCATGCGCAAGGAGCAGGCCCTGCTCACCACTGGATGCCGTAGCGACACTGTAACCGTCTTTGGTTAAATAACGCTCGATGATTTCGCAGGCTTCCGGATCATCATCAATGACCAGGACCATGGACCCGGGCCCGGCCTTGCGCAGGCTCTCCAGCTCGGTCGCGCTGATGGCCACTGTTGTGTCAGCCGGCGCCTGTGACACTTGCGTACCGGGCAGGCTGGCGGGGACGCGGATGGTAAACGTGGATCCCTGGCCCAACTCACTGCGGGCAGTCAGGTTGCCGCCGAGTAGTTCGCAGAAACGCCGCGAGATCGCCAGGCCCAGCCCGGTACCGCCGTAATCCCGCGTCGTTGAATCATCGGCCTGGGTGAATTCCTCGAAGACATGCTCAACCTTGTCCGCTGCAATACCGATCCCGGTATCACTGACTGCAAATGTCAGCCAGTCCACGCCCTCCTCCACAGTGCGTTCGACGTGCAGGGTTATTGTGCCGTCACGGGTAAACTTGGCCGCGTTCGACAGCAGGTTGAACAGGGTCTGGCGCAGCTTGGTCAGGTCCTGATGGGCTCTGCCAAGATCATTGCCGCGTTCAATAGATAAAGTGTTATTGTTTTTCTCCATCAACGGGTGGGCGGTGCCACTGACCTCGTCGATCAGGCTATCGATGTCGATGTCTTCGGCAAAGGCCTCCATCTTGCCGGACTCAACCTTGGCAAGATCGAGGACATCGTTAATGAGCGCAAGCAGGTGGGTGCCAGCCTTGTTGATTTTTTGCAGGTCCGGGATGAAATCCTCCTGTTCCAGGTCCTCGGCCTCTTCCATCAGCATTTCACTGTAGCCGAGGATAGCATTCATGGGGGTGCGCAACTCATGGCTCATGTTGGCGAGAAACGCACTCTTGGCCTGATTGGCCGCCTCGGCCTTTTCTTTTGATTCGGCAAGATCTTCTGCTATTTGCTTGCGGTCGGTGATATCACTTGCCGTGCCACTGGTGCGATAGGCCTTGCCGTCTGTATCGCGCAGGGATTTGGCTCGCGCACGGAACCAGAGGTATTCATCCTGCTTCGTGCGGATGCGGTATTCAATGTCGTAGGGGACATCACTTTCCAGGTGCGCCTGAAACGCTGTTTCCGCACGGTCCCGGTCTTCCGGATGGACATGTTCTTTCCAGGTATCGAGGGTATGTGGAAGTTCATCGGCCTGGTAACCCAGTAGTTCGAAGAAACGCGGCGAAAACCAGTTTTCTTCCGTGCGGGCATCGTATTCCCATAGCGCGTCGCCGCTGCCACGCGAGGGAGAGCAACAATATCCCCAGAGGTAACCAGAAGTTGCCTGCGTCCCAGTCGGGATATAGCTTCTTGTTTGCTGCCTGTGCCGTGACTTGCCAGTGACGATCGGCAAAGGCCAGCTTTGTTGTGGAGCTTAAACCTTCAACCAGATCGCCTTTTCCACGGACATTCGCGTCCTGGTCAAAATCCCGGGCAACATGGCGGTACATGAATGTTCCTTCACCACCAGCCTGCTTATCTGCAAACACCAGGGTCAGCCCGGAGGGACTGCTGTTTTTCCTGAGTATCGCCTCGATCATCGGGCCGACTTCAATGACCATGATCGCAAAACCCTTCAGTGCAGCTTCACGTTCCCCTGCCGTATCCAGTGGCATATCTTTCTTGAATACGGGTAACGCCACAAAGACTGCGTAGGCGTCTTCTTCCACCAGGTACGATTGCAGACGTGATGAAACGGCGGGGGCATTGGTAGTTACCGCCTTCATCAGCACATCAAAATGGCCCGGCCTGGCTGCCAGGTCAAACCCCAGCACCGGCAGAAACGATTCCTGCGGTTCTATATAGTAGATAGGGAAATGAACATCACGCTGTGATGCGGTTATCTTGCCAGTTTCACTATAGCTTTCGACAAAGACAAAATCCGGCGAAACGTCCTCTCGCGCTGCGGCTTCCATATCAGTGCGCTGCTGGCTAGATACCCTGGGCACCCATTGCAGCGCCATAATGCCCGGATTGCGTTCCAGGCTGTGGCTGACAAGTGTGCGAAACTCTTCCCGGTCGACAAAGGAAGATGCATCGAAACCCGAGCGGATGTGATACAGCGTCTCGAGAGACGCATCGATACCATGCTCGATTGCACTGACGTGATTAATAACAGCCGCATCGTAACGCTGTTTTACCGATGATTTGAAACCGGTTTCAAGCAAGCTGTAGAGGGACCCTGCAAGCAGTGCACCCAGAACAATGACAACATAGGGTGCATAAACACGGCTGCTCCTGCGTCCCGCACGGCCGGCCCTGGCCATCGCCCGTGTCTTGAAGGCGAGTGCCAGCGTTAACAGGATACCGAATGCCAGCACACCCTCGTCCGAAATATTTGTAGCGTCGGCTCCCATTTCGCCGACCATGCTCTGTTCCTGTGCGGCCAGTGCCTGCCACAGTGTGAACGTAATGGTAAGTCCGGTGATACTGATGACCTGAGGCATCCAGTGCGGCAAGGATTCACCGGTAAACTGCAGCCTGTTCCTTGACCAGGCAAAGGCAACAAAACCAATCCCCAGGGTGATAAACCCGGCGGCCGTGTGAATTGCCATGCGGGTCATGTGGCCCCAGCCATAGGCGCCTTCCACACCGATCATGTAACCGGCCAGGGCGGTAATACCAAGACTGATAATGAGCGCACCCAGGGTAGCGGTCCACGAAGAGATACGGGTGCTGTCGCGAAACAGGGTGGCGAGCAGTACAGCCAGGCCGGTCAGGCTGAAGCAAAGCGCC
>JAFDIX010000263.1 GCA_019307805.1 Deltaproteobacteria bacterium
CCGAATCCTCCTTCCTGGGCCACCACAACCCACCCGGATGTAATCCGCGAGTTGGGACGACTCTGCCACGAAGCAGGAGCTTCATCCATCCTGGTGCTGGATAATCCCCTGCGAAATGCCGCCCTGTGCCTCAAGAGAACAGGCATTAAGGATGCTCTCAAGGATATTCCCGGCGCCCGGGTGGAAGCCCTTAAGAATGAGGGTTTTTATCGGGAAGTCAAGGTCACCGAGGGCTTGGAGTTGAAAACCACGATGATCATGAAACCGGTGCTTGATGCGGATGTGCTCATTGCCGCCCCGGTAGCCAAGTCCCATAGCGCCACCGGTCTGAGCTTTGCCATGAAGGGCATGATGGGGCTCATATACAGAGTTTCACCTGGACTTGGATCTCAATATCGCTGTCGTGGACCTGTGCACCCTACTCCAACCCAAGTTGACCATCATCGATGCATCCCGCATCCTCTCCAGCGGGGGTCCCGGCGGCCCCGGGAAAGTCCTGCCCATGAACAAAATCATCGGTTCCGGGGACATGGTGGCCGCTGATGCCATGGCCGCAGAATTGGGGACCTGGTACGGCAGGAAATTCAAGTCCCGCCAGGTTAAGCATATTCTCATGGCACACAAACGAGGACTCGGTAATATGGAGGTCAAACAGCAGGTGGTGAAAGAGGTCTCCGCTTCATGAGGTTTCAGCGAATCCTCCAGATTCCCCTCTTTGGTCTCTTTCTTCTCCTCCTCTGGCTTGCGGCCTTTCCACTGGCCACCTGGCTGGAGGTGGATTTCTTCCTTCGGCTGGACCCCCTCATCTCCATAGGATCCATGATTACGGCACGCAGCCTTATCCCCAGGGTGGCCTGGGCCCTGCTCATTGTGGGAGCAGCCCTGATCCTGGGGAGATTCTTCTGCGGTTACCTTTGTCCCATGGGCGCAACCATTGACTTTACAGACTGGCTCTTTCGCAGGAAACGGAAAGGAAACAGTGGAAACAGCTTTGAAAAGGCCGGCCAATGGAGGGGAGTCAAGTACCTGTTGCTTGTCTTTGTTTTGGCAAGCTGTGTGGTCGGCATCTCAACGGTCTTTCTTTTTTCTCCCCTGTCCCTGATCACCCGTTTTTATTCCTTTGTGCTCTATCCCGTTCTCTTGATGCTCACCAATCTCTTCCTGGACACCCTTCGCCCTGTCTTTCCCCATCTGGGTTTAGACGGGCTGGCCTTTGTACATTTCACCGTACCCCGGTTCAACACCAACCTCTTTGTGGCTGCCCTGATTCTATCCATTGTTCTTTTCGGCCTCCTGCAACCCCGGTTCTGGTGCCGGAAGCTGTGCCCGGCAGGCGCCATCCTTGCACTTTTCGGTAAGAGGCCCCTGATTCAAAGGGCTGTCTCTGAAGATTGTAACGAGTGCGGCCGGTGCGTGCGGTCCTGCCCCATGGCGGCAATCGGTGAGGATTATATAAAAACGGCCCATTCCGAGTGCATCGTCTGCCTGAAATGCCGGGAGATTTGCCCGGAAGGGGCGGTATCCTTTGGAATAGGCAAAAAACACATCGCGCCGGCCCCTGAAATAGATATGGATCGTCGAAAGATACTGGGTGCGGGTGTTACAGGTATCGCAGCGGCCGCCGTCACCTTGACCAGCCTTGACCACCTGCATGGGGGCACCAACCCCCGTCCTTTGCGAGATACCCGGCTCATCAGGCCCCCCGGGGCACTTCCTGAGCCCCAGTTCCAGGCCCGCTGTGTCCGTTGTGGTGAATGCATGAAGGGTTGTCTCACCAATACCCTGCAGCCTGTCTGGTTCGAGGCGGGGATCTCCGGCATTTGGTCCCCCAGGATCACGGCTCGGCTCGCCGGATGTGAACAGAACTGCAATGTCTGCGGTCACCTCTGTCCCACAGGGGCCATCCGCCCCCTGGAACTTGAAGAAAAGATATCTGCCAAGGTGGGGACTGCCCGGATCATCAAATCCCGGTGTATCGCATGGGAGAAGGGACAGAAGTGCCTTATATGTGATGAAATCTGCCCCTACAATGCCATTTCCTCACAGTTTGCCCCCGGGCACACTATCACCCTACCGGTGATTGACGAAAACAAGTGCAATGGCTGTGGCTATTGTGAGACAAAATGCCCTGTCATGGGAGAATCGGCCATCCTGGTGGAACCGACTGGAGAGCTTCGGCTGGCATCCGGGTCATACAGGGAAAAGGCCCGGGAACTGGGCCTCGTCTTCCATGCCAAAGCGAGCGTTGAAGATCATTTCATCCTCGATGGCCCGTCCCAGGTGAAGGAAAGATCCCCCTCTGACCCTAAAGACCCTCAGGAAGGCGGGCTTCCTCCCGGTTTTATTCCGGAAGGCATTTCAAAAAATTCTCCTTGACAAGAGCGCCCCGGAAAATATTAATGAAAGTGAATGCCGCTCATTTCCTGTAGAATCCCTGCACTCATATTGGGCCGGCCTCCCCTGCTCCATTTCATATTCGTCTCCGTCTGAGACCTCATCATTGTTATCCTCTCTAATCTGGTATTCATGGCCCATGGCAGGAAAGACCCGGGATTTCCACACCAAAAACAGAGGAGGTCCATCATGGGAATTATCGCAATATCAAGAGGGTCCTACACCAAAGGGAAAACAATCGCTGAAAAATTGGCCCAGAGGGTGGGTTACCAGTGTATCTCCAGAGAGGTCCTCCTGAAGGCATCAGAAGACTTCAGCATCCCTGAAGAAAACCTGCTTCGTGCCATTGAGGACGCCCCATCCTTCCTGGATCGCATAACCCGTGGCAAAGAGAAATACATCACCTTCTTTCGTGCCTCTCTCTACAACAGTCTCAAACTGGACAATGTCGTCTACCATGGTTTTGCCTATCACTTTTTTCTGGGAGACATCCCCCACGTACTCAAGGTTCGGATCATCACAGATTTGGAAGATCGGCTGGCAATGGTAATGGAACGTGACGATTTATCCAGAAAGGGGGCGCTGCGATTCATTGAAAACATTGATCAGCAGCGCAGCAAGTGGGGACGGAAACTCTATGGTATCGATGTTTCAGATCCGAATCTTTACGATCTGGTCCTGAACACCGGCAGAATCACGGAGGAGGATGCAACAGATGTGATCTGTCGTATGGCCGAATTACCCCGGTTTCAGACCACGTCCGCATCCAAAAAAGCGATGGAAGACCTGGCCCTTGCCGCAGAGGTGGAAACCCATCTTTTCAATGTAAGGCCCCGGGTGGAGGTCTGTATTGACAACGGTTTTATTTCCCTCAAGACGGAAGCCCAGGTGAGCCAGGATTCCCAATTAGTAAACAAGATCGAGGAAATAATGAAAATGATCCCGGGCGTAAAAGGGATCAAGGTGGTCAGCTCGAAAGACCCTGATGACAGATCCGTTTGCATTGCAGAACCGGGAGGCGCCTCCACAGAGGGCGGGGCCCCCACTTTCTTCACAGATCTGGGTTGAGAAGCAGGCTTGGCAGGTTCCTTTACCGTTCTCCTATGCCCAGGGTTTTTTTGAGGACACTGGATATTCTGTAAATCACTTTCATCGTGCCATCGGTCTCCGGATCCGGATTTGCAAGGGGATCAGGAAATGCGCGGTGCATATCTTCTGAAATCCCGATGGAATCCAGAAGAGCCGGAATATTCTCCGGACAATCCTTCCCCAGACAGAAAACGCTCGTTCCAATAACCACGGGGATCCGCTCCAGGAGTTCCAGTTTTTTTCCCGTTTTTATCAAAGTCCCGTTTACCAGGGTGCCGTTTTTACTATTCAGATCCTTGATAAAAACCCGGGTTTTTTTCCGTTTTATTTGAAGATGTTTACGGGAGACGAAACGGTCATTCAGCGTAATGTCACTTTTCGAGGAACGGCCGAGAAGAAGGGGCTTTCCATTGACCTCATAGCATTCCCCTTCGTGTGGTCCATTCATGAAGTAGAGTTTGCTCATTTATAAATTTTCCTCTGAAGCCTTCCAAATAGTTGCTGTTCTGCCCTAATTTGTAACCCGGGCAAGGATTAGATATATCAATTATCATGCCAAAACCTCCCGAATTACAGACCTTTAGGCCGGACTTTCGGCAAGGCCTGGTCCCGCCACTACACAAATCAAGACCATCTTCCCGCCTGAATAGGCGCGAACGTGGAAAGGATTATCAAAATGCACATAAAAATGGTTACTTATGCACAATTATATGTGCACTTATTGCCTTTTTTTTAAATTCTTATTATTCCAATTCCAGTCTAAAAGCAGACCTTGTATCCAAAAGGGAATTTTGTTAAGGAATAATTTTCTTAATTTTGATACTAGTGGTCCGTATCGTCTGGAAATTTGCGATACGAGGTACGAGTTGACAATAGAGGACAAAGGCCATACTTTTTTGGAATTCATGGGTTATTCACCCCTACAGAGGTCGATTAAGTGGAAAAGATCATTGCAAAAGCCCTTGGTGAAAGCATAAGGGCAAAGGAGGATTTTATAAAGGAATTCGGTGCCAAGCTCATCCTCCTTGCTGAGAGGATTGCCCTGGCCTTTACAAGTGATCGCAAGTTCATGCTTTGTGGAAATGGGGGTAGCGCCGGGGATGCCCAGCACATCGCCGCTGAATTTGTCAACCGCTTTGAGCTTGAACGCCCTCCTCTGCCGGCCCTTGCCCTCACCACGGACACATCCATTATCACCAGTATTGCCAATGATTACTCATCGGATGAGATCTTTTCCAAACAGGTAAAGGCACTGGGGATGGAAGGCGATGTTTTGATGGGGATCAGCACCAGCGGAAACTCCACCAACGTCATTGAAGCCATCAATGCAGGGCGGAATATCGGCATATATACGGTAGCCCTGACAGGGACCAACGGAGGAAAGCTGGCAGAACTCGTGGATATGGCACTGGTGGTCAGGACCAACAAGACAGCGCGCATTCAGGAAACCCACATTCTTGCAGGACATCTCATCTGCCGACTCGTTGATCACATCCTTTTTCAGCAGGGAATCCCGGAGGAATAGAAGTTCCATGACGAAGATGAATCCCATATCCCTTGAAGGAATCACCTCCTATCCCCTTGGAGAGAGAAACAGCAAAGTTACTGTTGACGATTTTGGAAGGCCCTGGCGACCAGGCGCGGATATGAAGACCTGGCTGGAATCACTCCCGAAAATCCTTGCCGGGAGTGATTTCAGAAGGATTGCAGAAAGTATTGTTCAATCCCATCGCTCAGGGAAAATGGTCATTCTGGCCATGGGGGCACATCCCATTAAAGTGGGCTTGAATCCTGTCATCCTGGATCTGATGGAGCGTGGGATCCTTTCCGGGCTGGCTATGAATGGGGCATGCATCATCCACGACGCAGAGCTGGCCATGGCGGGCCACACATCAGAGGATGTGCCGGCCCAGCTGGGTGCGGGAAAATTCGGAATGGCTGAAGAAACCGGCAGCATGCTCAATGGGGCCATCATCAACGGGGCTGAGCAGGGGATCGGCCTGGGACAGGCCATTGGGGCCATGCTCGTCAAAGAGCAATTCCCCCATGTGCGGCACAGTCTTCTGGCAAGGGCCTTTGAGCTGGAAATTCCGGTCACCGTCCATGTGGCGATCGGCACGGATATTATCCATTTTCATCCCGCTGTGGATGGAGGATCCATTGGAAAGACGACCCACCTCGACTTCCGCATATTTGCCGGTCTGGTTTCAAAATTGGACGGGGGGGTCTTTATCAACCTGGGCTCTGCCGTCATCATGCCGGAAGTTTTTCTAAAAGCCCTCTCTCTGGTGAGAAACCTGGGCCATGAAGTGCGTGATTTCACAACCGTAAACATGGACTTTATACAACATTACCGACCCATGACCAATGTCGTACACAGACCGACCCTGGAAGGGGGACAGGGTTTTTCACTGGTAGGCCATCACGAAATCATGTTCCCTCTGCTGGCTGCCGCTGTCATTGAAGGTCTTGTGGAAAAGGAATAGAAATCCGGAGGATTAGAGAAGTGCCCATTTATGAATTTAAGTGCGGAAAATGCAGCAGTGAGTTTGAGTGCCTTGTCTTCAGAAGCGATGAAACGATCGCCTGTCCTGACTGTAACCACGAGGGAGTGGAACGACTTATGTCAGCATGCAGTTTTAAGAGCAGCGGGTCCTACACACCTTCTGCCGGTGCTTCGAGCTGCGCGGGCTGTTCGAGCAACAACTGCAGCAGTTGCCACTGAGTGCTCCAACACTCGGTCCTGGGTTAATAAAGAAGCCAGGCCCGGAGGACCAGGATTTTGTTATACTCAAAGGGGTTTTGCTTTGTTGAAAATTCATTGCCCTATTGAAATTTCAAATAACAAATCCCAAAAAACAAATAAATAACAATAACCGAAATTCAAAACCTAAAACAAAAAAACGATCGCTTTGAATAGGTTTGAAACCGGGGACCCGCCTAAAGGCGGGGAGTCCAAGCAAAGCGCGGACAAATTTGTGATTTATTTGTAGTTTGGTGCTTGGAATTTGTGATTTTAGACACAAAACTCCATGGCAGTGCCATCTAGCTCTGACCTGACCCATAGGACCAGGCTTTCAACGTAAAAATTTCTTTTAGGAGATGCGTTGTATCGTATAGGTTTCGGATATGATGTCCATCGCCTGGATGAAGGGCGCGCCCTCATCCTTGGCGGAATCGAAATTCCCCACCATAAAGGTCTTTTGGGACATTCCGATGCAGACCTTCTGACCCATGCCATCATAGATGCCATCCTGGGAGCCCTGGCCAAGGGGGATATAGGCCGGCATTTTCCCGATACAGACCCTGCCTACAAAGACGCTGAGAGTCTTTCTTTACTTAAAAGGGTCATGGAATGGGTCCGGGAAGAGGGATTCCGTATCAATAATGTGGATGCCACCATTGTTGCCGAGAGGCCGAAACTGGCCCCCCATATTCTCCCCATGAGAGAAATGCTGGCTGGAGTCCTTCAAATCGGTCTTGACCAAATGAGCATCAAGGCCACCACCTCGGAAGGTTTGGGATTCTGTGGCCGAGAAGAAGGCATGGGGGCCTACGCCGTGGTCAGCCTGACGGGTCTGGAACAATAGCGACCGGGCGAGAGGACCCTGGTTTGATTAAGCCCGGAGGACCCTTGTTTGCCGGCATTGACCCAATGGAATATTGGAATCATGGAAAAGTGGAATATTGGGTATGAAAAACCAATGATGACAGTCCTTAACTTCTGATCTTCAAAACCCAGTACTCCAACACTCCATTACTCCAATACTCCCTGGGATTTGATTCGATCAATCCGCATCAGGCGGTTTGACTTGGTTCTGAGAACTTGATTTTTTAAAACCAGAAGAAGGGAGCTTCTGAAAATATCCCATGGATCTGCGTCTATACAATTCAGCCACCCGAAAAAAAGAGGTCTTTCACCCCCTGGAACCGGGCAAAGTAGGTATCTATGTATGCGGCGTAACCGTGTATGATCTCTGCCACATCGGTCACGCACGCTCGGCCATTGTCTTTGACGTCCTGGTCAGATACATGCGCGCCCGAGGATTGGATGTCACCTATATCCGCAATTTCACAGACATAGACGACAAAATCATTGCCCGGGCCAACCAGCTGGGAAAAGAGACCCGGGATCTGGCAGAGGAATACATCGATGCCTTCTACGAGGACATGGGCAAGATCGGCGTCCTGAATGCCGATGAGGAACCCCGCGCCACTGAACATATTCCTCAAATGGTTGACATGATTCAGGTACTGATTGACAAGGGCTTTGCCTATAATCAGGACGGGGATGTCTTTTATTCCGTGGAGAGCTTTGAAGGCTATGGCAAGCTTTCCGGAAGAAAACTGGAAGACATGAAAGCGGGCAGCCGAATTGCCGTGAACGAGAGAAAGAGACACCCCATGGATTTTGTACTCTGGAAGGCCGCAAAACCGGGCGAACCTCAATGGGAAAGCCCCTGGGGACCGGGTCGACCGGGCTGGCACATGGAGTGTTCAGTGATGAGTAACGGCTATCTCGGCCCGACTTTTGACATCCATGGAGGGGGCCGGGACCTTCTCTTTCCCCACCATGAAAATGAAAGAGCCCAGTCACTGGCCGCTACCGACGGACAGTTTGCCCGGTATTGGGTGCACAACGGTTTTGTGACAGTGGAATCCGAGAAGATGTCTAAATCCCTGGGTAACTTTCTGACTATCCGGGATGCACTGAAAAGTTATCATCCGGAGGTTTTGCGCGTCTTTCTCCTGTCCAAACATTACAGAAGCCCCTTGAATTTTTCCAGAGAGGCGGTTCTCGATCTTCAAACCGGTCTTGCCAGGATCTACCGAACCCTGCAAAGACTGGAAGAGGTTCTCGGCAAAGGCGAAGCCAAAAAAGATGATCCTGTCCAGGGCCTGCTGGCGGGCGAGCCGGATGATCCCTTCCTGCAGACCTTCATCCATTGCATGAATGATGATCTCAACACAGCGGGTGCCCTCGGACATGTCTTTGAAAAGGTCAAGGGAATGAACCGGGACATGGATGCCATCTCGGGAGAGCCCGATAAAAAGATTGCGAACAAACTCCTGAAGGACCGCCATCATCTTTTTAAGGCGACCCGCGTTCTCGGGCTCCTGAATGAACGTCCTGTGGACTTCTTTACCCAGTTATCCCCATCCAATGATGCGGACACGGATGAGATTGATCGGCTGGTTCAGGAGAGGGCAACGGCAAGGGCGGAAAAGGACTGGGCCGGGGCGGATGTCATCCGGGACCGGCTGGACGAGATGGGGATCATCCTGGAAGACGGCCCCGAGGGTACGACCTGGAGACACAAGGTCTAAAAAGGCCGCCGATCACCCCTGGGGGGTAAAACTTCTAACCACTTGTTTTTAATTTCCCTCTCCCCATTAAGAACCTAGGAATATGTCTCTATTTCAACTGCTAACCGATTACGAGCCCTGCGGGGACCAGCCCGGGGCTATTGATACCCTGACGGAAGGCATCACACAGGGTTTGCAGCATCAGGTCCTGCTGGGTGTGACCGGTTCAGGCAAGACCTTTACCATGGCCCAGATCATAGCCAGGGTAAAGAAACCCACCCTGATCCTTGCACCCAACAAGACTTTGGCAGCGCAGCTCTACGGCGTATTGAAAAATTTTTTCCCCGACTATTACCAGCCCGAAGCCTATATCCCCCAGTCAGATACCTACATCCAGAAAGACTCGCACATCAACGAGCAAATAGACAAGATGCGCCACTCTGCCACACGCTCTCTTCTGGACCGTGATGATGTCATTATTGTGGCCAGCGTATCCTGCATCTATGGCCTGGGGTCTCCTGAGGTCTATCATGATATGTTGCTCTACCTTGAACAAGGCAAGGCCTATCCCCGGGAAGAAGCCCTGAAAAAACTTGTGGATATTCATTATGAGCGGGGAGATTATGACTTTACACGGGGGCATTTTCGTGTTCGGGGGGATGTGCTGGATATCTATCCCGTGCACGAAGAGGACCGGGCCGTTCGCATTCACTTTTTCGGGGATGACATCGAAACCATCCAGGAAATAGACCCGTTAACCGGAAAAGGAGGCAGGGAGCTCACGCGGATTGCAATCTATCCCGCCACCCACTATGTGACGACCGTGGACATCCGCGAACGTGCCATAATAAACATCAAAAAGGAACTCAAGGAAAAGATCGAGTGGTTCCGCGCCAATGACAAGCTCCTGGAAGCCCAACGGATTGATGAGCGCACCCTGTTTGACTTGGAAATGATGATTGAGTTGGGCTACTGCCACGGCATTGAGAACTACTCACGGCATCTTACCGGAAGGGCCCCGGGGCAACCTCCCCCCACCCTCCTGGACTACTTCCCGAAGAATTTTCTTGTCTTTATCGACGAAAGTCACATCGCCGTTCCCCAGTTGAACGGGATGTACAACGGGGACAGATCCAGAAAACAAACCCTCGTGAATTACGGATTTCGTCTCTCCTCGGCCCTGGACAACAGGCCTCTCCAGTTTCAGGAATTTAAGTCCAGGGTCAACCAGGTGATCTATGTCTCGGCAACGCCCGGCCCCTATGAGATGGAAATAGCAGAGGTGGTGGCCGAACAGATCATCAGGCCAACCGGCCTGATCGACCCTGATATCGTTGTGCGCCCGGCCACGAACCAGGTGGACGACCTGTTGGGCTGGATCAGGGAAAGGGTGGAAAAGGGGGAAAGAACCCTGGTAACCACCCTCACCAAGGCCATGTCAGAGGACCTGACGGATTATTATTCGGATCTGGGTATCAAGGTGCGATATCTGCACTCCGACATCAAGACCATTGAAAGGATGGAGATCATTCGTGATCTCCGACTGGGGGAATTCGACGTCCTGGTCGGCATCAATCTCCTGAGGGAGGGCCTGGACCTTCCGGAAGTGTCCCTCGTGGCCATCCTGGATGCGGACAAGGAAGGGTTCCTGCGGTCCGAAAGATCCCTTATACAGACCTGCGGCAGGGCGGCCAGGAATATCAACGGCACGGTCCTGCTCTATGCCGATACCATCACAGGTTCCATGGAAAGGGCCATGCGGGAAAGCGACCGGCGCCGCCAAATCCAGTTGGAATATAATGAAGCCAACCAGATCACACCCATGTCCATACAAAAGAGCATCGATGACGTGCTTGGGTCTGTGTATGAAGCCGACTACGTCACCGTACCCAAGATGTCTGAAAAGGAATGGGAGTATCTCTCACCGGAGCGCCTCCGGCAGATGATCGCGGATCTTCACAAAAAAATGATAGACGCTGCCCAGAAATGGGAGTTTGAGGAAGCCGCCCGCCTGCGGGATGAGATCAAAGAACTCGAGCGCAGGGAGCTGGAGGTCAGGGGCTGACGGCGACTCGAAGAAAAAGGGACCTTTATTTAAAAGCTAGGTAATACTGAGCAGCCCGTTCTTTTCTTTATATTCACGTATCTTATCTGTGAGCATGGGAACGACTTGAAACAGGTCGCCTATAAAGGTCACATCGGAGGCAGAGACAATGGGGGCTTTCCTGTCGGTATTTATGGAAATGACGTATTTAGATTGCGACATCCCGGCCAGATGCTGAATGGATCCTGAAATGCCGCAGGCGATATATAAATCCGGCTGGACCGTTTTTCCGGTCTGGCCGATCTGGTGATCCTTCCCGATCCAGCCTGCGTCTACAGCAGCTCGTGAGGCCCCTACTTCAGCTCCCAGTTCGGCAGACAGGGCTTCCAGGATTTTAAACCCCAGTTGATTGTTCACCCCATGACCTCCGGCTACGATGATCTTGGCATCTTCCAGCTTTACATGTTTCCTGGTTGATGCAACGATATCCAGAATGCGAAGGATAAAATCCGTTTCATCCAGATCAATGGTCATCACTTCTTTGGTGCCGGTTTTTTCCGGATCACGGGGATATTTCTTCATCACACCCGGACGTACCGTGGCCATTTGCGGGC
>JAFDIX010000264.1 GCA_019307805.1 Deltaproteobacteria bacterium
AAGTGTGCGCCCAGAAGGCAGGCAAACCTTTGATCACCTGTACGATGCCGTCCCATTGTATTCGCACTGCCCCATGATGCAGCCTGATAAGAACTTCCTTTTTTGTGGAGTGAGTATAGGGAAGTTGACCCTGTGTGTCCAGAAAAAATGCATCGCAACATATAGCGTTTCGGGATTGGGGGATCGTGGATGAGGTTTTGAGTGTTCAGAAAAAGTAATGATTGAGGTCTTCCAAGCTGATATGGTAGAGGAAATTGCCTTTAATTGAATAAGTTATGAGAGCATCATGATGCGAGTTTCGAAGAAATCGCTTTTCAACACATTTTATTTTACAAAGGAGGAAGACCAACCCTCTACAATTACTCCGATTTTGTTTCCCTGAATTGAAGGAGACTATTCGGATGGACCCAAAAGCAAGAAAATTAAGTGCCGGCCCCCTTGAATACCTGACAAAGGAGCAGGTGCGTGAGATTCATTCCGCTGCGCTTGAGATTTAGGAAGATCTGGATCAGGCGCTTGACAAACTTTAGCATGTCATCCTAAATCTCAGCCGCACCTATTATTGGAAGGCAATAAATTATGGATATTTAAAGGTGCCCGTTAGCTCTCTTGGGTGGGTGCCAGGCCTTAAGTGCCCACATAGTCAAGTGTTTGAAAAATTTTAATGATATCCCCATCCTCTATAAATGAAAATATGCGCATTCGGACCTGCCACTTGGGACACGTTAAGGGGTCTACCTCGTAATTGTTTTGGATCAATCCGCCTGAGTCGGATCAATCTGGCCCATTGGTAATCGGAACGGAGCGCCTCCAGCACCACGAGGGGTTTTGCGCGTGCCCATCACGCCTGCGCTTCTTCCTCCGCCCCGATGAGGGGCAACACCTTGTCCGCTTTGAAGGACACCAGGAACCTCGAGCCCTCCTTTTCGTTCGTGTATCCCCTACGGGCGAGGGTTTGAATGCGTTCGCTATTCTCCTCTTCCTTGATTTTGGTTAGATAAAGGCGCTTTCCCTTGTACCCATGGCCCTCTTCCACAAACAAGTAAGCGGCATGGGGGTTGGACTGGAGATTGTGGTGGGTGAAACGAGGGTTTTGGGCATGCTCAAGGCGAAATGACAAAATCGCCTGTAGTACCTACTTGCCCCCCTGATTTTTCTCTTCAATAGCCTTGAGGATCTTTTCCGGGGTCATGGGAAAATCCGTCAAGGTCACGCCAATGGCATTGCTTATTGCAGCGGCATAGGCCTGAGCCGCGCTCATGGCTATGGACATACCCGCCTCTTTGGCCCCGTATGGGCCTCCTGGGTCCAGAGATTCCACTATTATATTGTTAATCTTGGGCATGTCACATGCAAGGGGGACTTTATATTCCAGTTGTGTGGGGTTCAGACACCTCCCCCCGTCCCAAGAGTGATACTCGGCCAGCATTCCACCCTGCCCTCCCATGACCACGCTGCCCTCAAATTGTCCCTCCACCACCATGGGATTTAGGGCGAAGCCGCAATCCTGGGCGGCCGTGACCTCCAGGGCCTTGACCATGCCTGTTTCCGGATCCACCTCCACCTCGGCTATGGTGGCCCCGAAGGAAAAGGCCTCCGACAGCTGGCCTTTGGGGTTTTTCACCCATTCCCTGCTGTGATCGACCTTTGGCGCGTAGTGCCCTTCTCCTGAGACCGGCATCCCCTGAATAAGTCCCATCCGAACGGCCTTCTTGAGCGGGATAAAACGATCCGGACTCCCGACAACAAATATCTTCTTGTCCTTTAACATGAGGTCTTCCGGGTTTGCCTCAAGGGCTTTTGCCGTAATATCAAAGAGCTTGTTTCGGGCATCAATAGCGGCCAGCCTGGCGGCGGTTCCCCCGGCAAACGTGGTCACCATGGAATATGACCCGGGGTCATTGGGAGTCACCTCAGTATCCGCCGTGATCAGCGTCACATCATCCATTGAAAGGCCCAGTTCTTCGGCCACCACTTGGACGAGCATATTATCATTCCCCTGGCCATTGTCCACCACGCCTGAAATCAGGGTGACCCCGCCGTCTTCGTTGAATTTAATAATGGCCTGAGATCCACCCCTGATCCCAAGAGGGAACCCAGTCTGAACTGAGTTTATGCCTATGCCTATGCCTCTCCACGGCTGGAGTTTGCCGTATTTTTCCTTCCACCTGGACTTTTCTGCGGCCTTTTCAATACATTCCGTTAGCCCGCAGGATGACACGTAACTCCCAGTAGGAGTGTATTCCCCTGTGTGCCGGGCATTGCGGAGACGCATGGTCACCGGATCAAGGCCTAGTTCCTCGGCCAGCATGTCCAGTTGCAGGTCTAGCCCGCAGGCAAAGGAGCGGCCGTGCATCCGGATCATGCCCCTGATGGGTTTGTTTGTGAGAATTCTGTACCCGTTGTACCTCACATTGTCCATCCTGTATGCCTGCTCCATACACAGGAACGGCACTGATGTGGCAATAGGGCCTGTTGAGGAATATGCTCCTCCGTCCATGTAACAGGTGATGTCCCTTGCAAACACCTTTCCCTCCCGGTCAACGCCTGTTTTTATCGTGGTTATAAGGGCATGGCCCATACGGACATTGACGGTATTTTCTTCCCTCGTATAAACGATCTTTACGGGCCGGCCGGACTTTCTTGAAAGAAGGGCACAGATGTAGTCTGCAGGCGAGATCTCAGATCTACCCCCAAAGGCCCCTCCAATGGCGATCTTCCGCACCTTGACTTTGTGGAGCGGCATCTGAAGGGCATTTGACAGGGGCTTTGATTTCATGTGGGGCCCTGCGTTGGGCATCCATATCTCAAGGTTGCCGTCGTCATCAAAACGAGCTACAACGGCGTAGGGCTCACTCATAAAATAGTCGTCTTCAGCAGCGGTAAACATATCCTCACGGATCAGGTAGGACTCACTGAAGCCCTTTTCTATATCACCCACATCGATATTGATATGCACATTTATATTATTGGGGTAATCCTCGTGAATCCACGGGCCATCCGATGACATTGCCTCAATGGGGTCATACACTGCGGGAAGCTCTTCAAGGTCCACGTCAATCAGGTCCAGCGCCTCAAGCGCGGTCTCTTCATCCACCGCTGCAACAGCCGCTATCTCCTCCCCGAAATACCTTACCCTTTCCCTGGGAAGAAAATACATGTCCTGAGTGTAGCGGAACACTCCCCACTTGACCCCGCCGGTATCCTGCCCTGTGACAACAGCCTTAACCCCTTTGAGCTGTTCCGCCCGTGAGGTATCAATATTCAGTATCTTTGCGTGGGCCAGAGAGCTCCGTTTTATCTTGCCCACCAGCATTCGCGGGAGCTTCAGGTCCGCGGCAAATTGCACATCTCCTGTAACTCTCGAAAGGGAATCAACCCTGGGAACCCGTTTCCCGATCAGGGAGAACTCTTTTTCCATTCTTAACCCTCGGTATTATTCTGGCCGGAGCCAGTGGTGACGGCCACCACCGCCTCAACAATCTTCGCGTAGCCGGTGCATCTGCATATATTTCCACTTATTCCCCTGCGGATTTCTTCTTCGTCTGGCGCGGGGTTTCTTTTCAGCAATCCCTTGACGGACATGAGCATTCCCGGAGTGCAGAACCCACACTGAACAGCACCCTGATCAATGAAAGACTGCTGTATGGGATCCGGCTTCCCTTGCTCGCCCAGGCCTTCCACGGTCGTTATTTCAAGGCCCTCCACCTCCATGGCCAGGGTTAGACAACTCCTCACCAGGACCCCGCCACACAATACGGTACATGAACCGCACACCCCTTCTCCGCAGCCCTCCTTGGTACCGGTAAGCTCCAGTTCTTCACGCAGGACCTCAAGCAGGGTCCTGCTGGGCGAGATATACAGGTCGACTTCCTCCCCGTTTACCGTAAAGGACAACGGTATCCTCTTTTTCATGGCATTTTCCTTCCCCGGTTGCTCCAATGGGCCGGACACATGGTCCCCGTCCCCTTCTTTCATCACCACCCGCATCAGCCTGTTGCTATTGCAATGGCCTCTTTTGTGGCCCTTTTGACCAGGATACGGGCCATCTTTTGTCTGTATTCCAGGGACGACCCCAGATTCTCAACCATAAAGGCGGACGCATGTCTTTTCGCCAGATCCGAAGTGGCCTCAATGGCCCTCGCATCGTCAATGGGCTTCCCCATAAGGGTGGCAGCAGCCTCTTTCAGCAGCAGGGGTGCTGCACCTGCCCCGCCCACAGCGATCCTGACGGCCTCCATTCGCCTATCCATCACCCTTACTGACACTGCAGCCGATACGAGGGCAAAATCAATGGCCGAACGGTATGAAATCTTTTGAAAGCTGCTCCCCGCCCCTTCTCCGGGCACTGGCACATGTATCTCCAGCATAAGTTCGTCGAGCTCAATGGTAAAGGGACTCTCTCCCTTCCCTGTAAAGAAGTCTTCCACGGGGAGCACCCTTTCCCCCCTGCTGGATGCCAGAACCACGTCACAGCCCAGGGCCATCAGGGCACAGGCCCCATCAGACTGATTGGCCGAGCGGCACCTGTCACTGTTTTCTTCAGCGTAGCAGGTCTGGCCGTTGTTCTTGTGGCACGGAGTCCTGCCGGAGTTCCAGAATTGGGATTGATTGTAGAACAGACACCGCGTATCTAAGCAGAGATTCCCTCCGATTGTTCCCCGAAAGTGCTGGATTGATGGGGCGCCGATTTTTCCCACGGCTTGTCTTAGGGCAGGCAGATACTTTCCAACTATTTCGCTTTCCAGCACCTCCACCAGGGGCGTCATGGCGCCAATGACGATCACACCATCTTTTTCTTTTATGCTTCTAAGGCCCTCCAGGTTTTTCAGGCTCACCACGAAACGCGGCTTCACGAGTCGTTGTTTCATTCGCACGAGCAGGTCTGTGCCGCCGGCCAGCACCACAGCTTCTTCGCCATGAGAAGCCAGGCAATCCAACGCCTCCTGGAGATCTCCGGGAGCAAGATATTCAAATTCTGGAATAATCACTTTTATAATCCCTCGGCTGTCATAGAGGTCCGCAAGACCCCTGTTTTTCCCAGGTCCACTTTAAGCATCCGGATCCCGCTCAAAGGGCTTATCATACTCTCCATCCCGGACGGGAATCTAAAGTATCACAATGATCTTGTGGGTCAAGCAAAATTCTACCCAAAAAAAAAGGGCC
>JAFDIX010000265.1 GCA_019307805.1 Deltaproteobacteria bacterium
TAGGCGCCGGCGCCCCCTTGGGTTTTCAATTCGTTATCCACTGAAATGGCTCTCTCCTTTAAGTTGATCAATGGCCGGTGAATAGTAACCAGTATTGCAGGAGGATTCAAGGGGGAGGGGGGTTAAGAGAAGTCGGAATTGGGAATGCGGAATGCGGAGGACAGCCGCCTTTCCATCCTCCGTAGCAGGCTACTGCGGAGGACGGGCGCTAAAGCTTCCGCCTTCGCCCCTTCGACATGCTCAGGGCTACGGCGCGACAAGACGGCGTGCCAAGGAGGATGGTGAATGGTGAACAGTTGCCCCGGTTAACAAGCGTCGCGTTTAACGGGGAGGGAAGTAACGGGTGACAAATGGGGGTTATGGGAATATATATGCAAGGTAGAATCAGCCTGAGGCTGACAGGGGTAGAATCAGCCGTCGCTGAAGTTTTTGCTGACAAGTGTTGATTGGTAAAGAAATGGTGGTGGTGAGTGAAAAGGGAATAGTAAGCTGTTAATTGTGAACAGAAAGGAAGAAGAGGAGGATTTCGGATGGGTGGTCATAGCTGTGGTAATTGCGGTTTTAGGGCAAAATATGACAATAACCCCAAATCATTGTTAGGCCGGATATGGAGATGGCATGCTTCATGGTGCCCGGGCTGGAAATCCTACATCACATCCCTTCCCGATGATGAAAGAATTTCACTGGCTGATAAGTACGATATGGGAAAATATAAAAGGATTATTAAATGACGTTTATCTCACGTTTCAATCCGCCGCCGAGAGCGGCGGACAACGCACTTTGGTTTCTTTTTCAGGGCCGGGAGCTTCTGACAAAAAACCAGAATGAACATTATTCTGTTTTGCGATCATCGGATTTGGAAGCATTTCACCTGGCTCCAGAGCAGGGGCAGTATGTGGGATCTCTGGATGGCCGGCAATGCTACGCCGGTGAGTTGCCCAAGGGCGCACCTGTTTCAGACCCCCTTACCCTGCAGGGCCTTCGTACTCTTTTTGGACAGGTTGAAGAAGACATCTTCTGGATTGCAGGCCTGTCGAGCCAGCTGGTGTACTGGAATAGAAATCATCTGTACTGCGGAAGATGCGGGAATCCTACCGAAAATAAGGTTGATGAACGCGCCAAATCCTGTCCCGAATGCGGTCTGGTGAATTATCCCCGTCTCTCACCGGCAATAATCGTCGCCGTGATCAAGAATGATCAGATTCTTCTTGCCCACTCGCAACGGTTCCCGGCTAAATTCTTCAGCGTTCTGGCCGGCTTTGTCGAACCCGGGGAAACCCTGGAGGAATGCGTACAAAGAGAAGTTGGAGAGGAGGTCGGCATTGCCCTGAAAAATATCCGCTATTTCGGCAGTCAGCCCTGGCCTTTCCCGGATTCTCTCATGATTGCATTTACAGCAGAATATGCCGGAGGAGAAATAGAGATCGATCCTTCCGAAATTGTCCATGCAGGCTGGTTCTCGGCAGAGAGCCTCCCTCCCATTCCGCCTAAACTCAGCATTGCCCGTCAATTGATCGACTGGTTTTCAGCCGGCATGCAGGGCTGGTACGCGTCCCCGGTAAAACCTGAATAAACGATTCTAAGTGCTTCAGGTCAGGGTACTGGTATCATGTCCCAGAAATAACTTTAATAATGTGAATCCTATTATTCCCGCCGACCTTTGGTCATGCGTCTGAAATCGTTATCGTAATATTTACAGGTATTTCTGGGACACTAGGCGGCCGCTTTCCTTTTCAATCGCGACGCATCCAGGGTATGGCGATTCTGGGCGCCCAATACCGATTTCCTGAGGCGCACGGACCGGGGTGTGACTTCGACCAACTCGTCTTCCCGGATAAAGTTGATGGCCTGCTCCAGGGTCATGGGTTTGATGGGAGAGAGGATGACGTTGTCATCCTTGCCGGCGGCCCGCATGTTGGACAGTTTCTTTTCCCTGCAGGGGTTGACATTGATATCCTGGCCCCGGTTGTGCTCTCCGATAATCATTCCTTCGTATACCGGATCGCCGGGCATCGTAAAAAGGCGGCCCCGGGGTTCCAGATGGAACATGGCGTAGGGAACGGCATTTCCCGTGCGATCCGCCACAATGGCGCCGGTAAATCGACTGGGGAACTCTCCCTGGAATTCCCCGTAGCCGTTGAACAAAGAGTGCATGATGCCGGTGCCCCGGGTGTCTGTGAGAAACTCGTCGCGGTATCCGATCAGGGTACGGGCCGGCAGGGTAAACTCGATTCGCAACCGACCGTTGCCGTTGTTGATCATGTTGGTCATCTTCGCCTTGCGAGGCGCGAGCTTTTCCGTCACGATGCCGAAAAAACGCTCTTCGCAGTCCACGAGCAGTTGTTCCATGGGTTCGAGTTTTGTGCCGTTTTCCCATCGGTAGATGACCTCGGGCCGGCCTACACAGAACTCGTATCCTTCCCGCCGCATGGTCTCTATGAGGATTGCAAGCTGAAATTCCCCCCTGCCCATGACCATGACACTCTCCCGGTCTTCGGTTTCCTGCACCTGAATAGCGACGTTGAACAGGGTTTCCTTGTGCAGGCGCTCCCGAATCCGAGTCATTTGGACATACTTCCCTTCTTTTCCTGCAAAGGGGGTATTGTTGGTAATAAACTTCATGGTTACCGTGGGTTCGTCCACGCTTATCCGGGGCAGGGCCCGGGGGGCCTCCCTGTTGCAAATGGTATCACCGATCTCGACGTCCTCAATGCCTGCCAGCAGGATGATGTCCCCTGGTTGCACCTCTTCCACGTCCTTTGGATGCATCCCCTCGTAGACCTGAAGCTTTGATACTTTGAGCGCTGAGGTTTGGCCGTTTTTGCCGATACGCACCAGACTGTCACCTGAACAAACCGCTCCGTTGAAGATTCTACCAACGGCCAGCCGGCCCATGTAATCCGAGTAACCCAGGTCCGATACAAGCATCTGAAAGGGGGCCGTTGGATCGTAGGATGGTCCGGGGATCTCCTCAAGGATGGTATCCATGAGAAGTTGGAGACTTTCTCCCTGCTGGTCAGGGGTTTTCATGGCGATTCCATCCCTGCCGATTGCATAGAGAACCGGGACATCAAGCTGCTCTTCCGTGGCCTCCAGGTCTATGAGTAGATTGTATATCTCGTCGAGGACCACTTCAGGGCGGGCGTCTTTGCGATCAATTTTATTGATGACCACGATAATTTTGAGATTCGCCTCCAGGGCCTTTTTGAGAACAAATCGGGTTTGGGGCAGGGGGCCTTCCGAGGCATCCACCAGGAGAATGGCACCGTCCGCCATGGACAGGGCTCGCTCCACTTCTCCACCGAAATCAGCGTGGCCGGGCGTATCAATAATGTTGATGCGAACATTCTTCCACACCACGGAACAGTTTTTTGCCGCAATGGTAATACCGCGTTCCCTTTCCAGATCCCTGGTGTCCATGAGTCGTTCTCGGACCACCTGGTTTGCCCGGAACAGGCCGCTCTGGTGGAAAAGCGCATCTACAAGGGTGGTCTTGCCATGGTCCACATGGGCGATGATGGCGATATTTCTTAAGTTGTCGTTTTTGCGTAAACTTGGCATGATTTGGAATCTCCGGTAGCCATATTCCTTCCAAAGGGGCGTATGCTTTAGACTGATAGTAGAATCCAATAAACTAACCATCCTGGGTGGGATTACAAGGGTTTTGCCATCGGATGGGTGCTGGGGAAAGGCCGGCAGGTGTTATCTCCTGAATCCCCGGGAAACCCAGGCGATGCCCCAGGCCAGGGCCACCGGGCCAATACCCAGATAGAGAAAGATGTGCCACCCGCTGTTCCAGGGCTTGATATAGAGGGCAATGAGGGCCGGCCACAGGAGAGAGGCCACAATGGCCACCCGCTTCCATCCCGTAAGCCTCAACCCCGGATATGGTTGCCGGGTTTCATTATCCTGCTGTCTGTTCAGCAGCCTGGGGAGCATAAAAATGGCCAGGACAACTGCAATAATCAATATGATTTCCATGAAACCGGACATCTTTGCACTCCCAGACAAACCATCGGGTTGCTTCCCGCCCCCCGGTGAGGCAGGCAGAGAATAGGGCGAGGTTCCCAATCCTGAAAAAGATTGTTAAAAACAGGGATTGTCCTATCAGAAAAGTGCGGATGATACAAGTCCCAGCGCAAGATGGTAAAAAATTTTCAAAGTTCATATAAATCTCTGAAATCGCAATAAAAAACATGAAAAAACGAGCAAAAAAGCAGGCCCAGGGCCCTGAAATGGGGGGTTTTTTTTAAGGCAGGACAGCCCTTTTTTTGACATTATACCTGTGAATGAGATAGTTTAAGAAATCCCCTTGTTCGAGCAAACTTTCAGACAAAACTGAAGTTGGTGCATCAGAACCAGGAAAAACGAAAGGCAGTCAAAAAGACATGATCGAAAAGATAATATCAGGTGGACAAACCGGGGCAGACAGGGCTGCGCTTGATGTGGCAATCAAGCTGGGCATCCCTCACGGTGGATGGATATCCAAGGGCCGTAAGACAGAAGATGGAAAGCTGCCCACAAAGTACGCTTTAAAAGAAACCCCCAGCATAGGCTATACCCAACGTACCGAGATGAATGTGGTAGACTCCGAAGGCACACTCATTGTCTCCCACGGGAGACTGCGTGGAGATGCCGCTTTAACCCAGAAACTGGCGAAGAAACACAACAGACCCTGCTTTCACATAAACCTGAAGAAAACGATGCAACACAAAGCCAGCGAAATAGTCCGATTTTGGATCGATGCCAGGAAAATCAAGATTCTTAATGTGGCCGGTTCTGCTGCCAGCAATGACCCGAAGATATACAAGGCGGTGCGAAGGCTTCTCCAGGTGGTCATTACAGCCTATCTCCCCAAGAAGCTGGAAGACGCAGTGGAATGGCTTATCACACAACTGCCCCTGAAAGAAAAGGTGTCAATAGCCACCATGCGGGAGAGCGAGCTACAAAACCTGAACGATACATTCGGTGAGTATATCCGCAGAAGGTTTGGCCTTTTATCCGGAAACAAGAAACTCCTGGCCTCCTGTTCTTTCAGTTCAGGAAACAAAGGCCTGTCCCCTGAAGGAGCTTCAAGTGTAATTATCAAGGATTTATGGGATAGACTCAGGGAAACACACAAGATGCGGCCCGTAAAATGAAAAAAGGGAGAAAAGGGGCGGTTTAAAAGCAATAATGATAGACCTTTTCCACCTTCTCAACTTGCATTTTGGAATTCACCGAAAGTGACATCATGAAGCGAATGAAAAGTTGCCATTTTATTTACCCTTCGGGAAAGCCGAGGATACCCCATCTCCTTCGTTGCCAAGGG
>JAFDIX010000266.1 GCA_019307805.1 Deltaproteobacteria bacterium
TAGGCGCTCCGGTGCCTCAGGATCCCTTCCAGAACACCGCCCGCTATGGCAAGGGCCTTCTCAGAAATACTTTCACAGAGTTCCCTCTGACCCCTGGGATCAACATCACCGATCTTAAGCCCTTCACTGACATTGATTCCCGGTCTTATAAGACCCCGTATGACGCCGCCAATTTCGGCCCTTACAGCCTTTCCGGAGACAGACCCCACCTCATCTCCCGGTTCCACCATGTCGCCGATATCAAGGACGTTGTGAAACAGGCCATGGGCAGGGGCCCTCAGGACCCGCTCTGAAGTGAAGCCCTGGACAGGGCCGGGAACGCCGGTATTTGGTTCGGCCGAACCCCGGATCAAAAGGCGACCCAGATGGTGCCCGCGGTTGGTTTCCACAATAAAATGGACGTCTTTTCCCACCTCAAAACCCGGTCCAAGACCCATGACCAGGGGGGCATCGGTCATGGCCGTGCCCAGGTTCTTTTTGCCAAGGATGGCGTCCACCAGCACATGGGGCTTGAGGACGAGCTTTGAATCTGCGGCGGAATCTACCAGAAGGGGGATCTTTCCCTGCTCCCAAATCGGAACCACTTCCTCGGTTCCCCGGGCAAGCCGGGCCTCAATCCCTTCTACTATAGCGCTGCCATCATAGACGGCCTCACAAAAGGCCACGGTTCTTCGCACAGCCATCGGTTGCCCGATTTCAGTGATCACGACCTTGAAACCGCTATGATGGAGCCTCCAGGCCGTGCCGGTGGCAATATCTCCTCCCCCCCGAAGGAGGATGATCATCTCCGAAATATCAGGTTGTTTCTCCATGATATTCACTCCCTTTTCTCATTCAAAGTGGTCCCTATATATCATGAATAGGGACTTTTATCATGCATCACAGCATTTTTTTCCATTGACAAATAAAAACATCCTGGACTATTAATCTTATTATATTCAAGGATTTTTTGGAATTTGGACAACCATTATTAATACCTGCAAGGGCCTGCTTCAGGACGGCCCACGACATACACAGAAGACAGAATGATGACACACCGATATGTGATTAGGTCCTTTTTCATCCTATTTGCTCTCCTCTTTGCCCTCTGCATTCCTGTTGGGGAAGCCGATGCCCAGGATTCCAAAAAAATCCTGAGTATTGAGGCCTATGATATGCTCAACACGGTGCCGGATACCTATTTGATTGATGTGAGGACGAGGGTAGAATACCAGTTTGTCGGGCACCCATACAAGGCCTACCTCTTACCCTATATGTTTTGGACAAACAATTTTGTCAAGGCAGATAAAAAACAAGGGTATCAGCTGAGCGACAAGAACAAATCCTTTATAGAGGAGATCGGCAAGGTCTTTAAAAAGACGGACAATCTTTTAATCATTTCCCGGGACGGCACAAGAAGCGCCCTGGCTGCCAAGGATCTCGTCGGGGCGGGATACCAAAAGGTCTTTGACGTCAAAGACGGCTTTGAAGGGTCGGAATTTCCGACCTTTGATGACGCCAACCGGCATAAATTCTATCGGCAACTGGCCAAGAGAAACAAGATTTACGGCCATGAGCACCGTCGTCATTATGGATGGCAGTGGTGGGGGCTCCCCTGGACCTATGACATGGATCCCAAGTATATCTATCCCCCTGATCTGAAACCCCCAAAAAAGAAGAAAAAATAGGGTCTTCAAAGGCCCTCGTAATTTAAGGAGGAAGGTTATGGCTTCATCTGAAGAACTGGTTGAACTGATGGAGAAAGTGGAGTCTTCGGGTATTGGCTGGGACACGGTAGCAGAGAAAATCAAAGTTTCCCATGACCTTCTCAATCTTTATGTCCGTTCGGGACCCGTCCCCGTGACCATCATCAACAATCTGAAGAAAATCTTGGAAGAAGAGCCCTCCTGACCTCAGTCGCTATTGCGGCGCATCACTTATATCTAAACATATCGAGATAACGGTTTCATCTCCATGGCCATATGAATGCCGCTCATTAAAGGAGTAGTGTTGGTAAAGAAATTTCTGGGGTACTAGTGCTGCGAAAGAAGACCGGACAGGCACAGCCCAATAAGCGTCTTTCCATCCAGAATAAGGCCCTTTCCGATGAGTTCCCTTACCTCGTCCAGGTGAAGCACCTCCAGGGAGGAGATTTCAACATCATCCTCTGATAAAAAGGGAACGACAGCGGCAGCCTCAGGGTGATCGATCCTGATCCTCTTGCCCACCTTCCCGTTACTGAGGAGGACTTCGTCGAGATGCGCTGAAAAACTATGGGTGATCAGGGAGGCGGTAGTTTGAATTTTCTTTTCCATACCGATAATGTGCCTTGGACCCCAGGATGGTTTCGATTTCTCCTATCAATTCATTACATGGGAATACATGGTAATGTCTGTCGGCCTCAACAAAGATTTCCTTTCCTTGGTCTGTTTTTACACGGAAGATCACCGTACACTCCCCGGGATACCCGATAATGATGTCTTTGATATCCTCCAGCGTCTCCTTGGATATCACTTGACCGTCAATGGGGAACTCGAGGGCCCTGATGGCGTTTTGTTTGACGGTTTCCATGGACGCGATTTTCTGGCAGATGATTTTCCCGCCACGGTCATCCACCTCGACAGTTCCGCTTACCAAAACAGGTTCATCGTTTTTCAGAAGTGCCGAATGTTTAGCAAAGACGTCCGGAAATAGAACGACCTCTATGGATCCTGTGGGATCTTCAAGGGTCATGATGGCCATCTTATCCCCCCGCCTGGTCCTCTTCACCTTCAGCTTTTCCACCATACCTGCCATGTTCACAGAGGTCCTGTCCTTCTGCCTGGAGAGATCCTGGATAGTACAGGTCGTAAAGTGCTTTACCTCGGCCATGAATCGATCCAGGGGATGCCCCGTAATGTAGAAGCCCAACGCCTCCTTTTCCCTTCGCAGAATCTCCCTCTTGCCCCATTCATCCACCTGGGCAAGGTTCAATAATTCAAAGGAGCCGGCGGCGTCGTCCCCAAGGGATGCAAATATGTTGAGCTGATTAGGATCCTGGTTGGCGCCAAAAAGCCGGGTAATCTGATCCAGGGATTCGAAAAGAACGGCCCTTGCAATTCCTGAAAAATCAAAGGCCCCGCATTGGATGAGACCCTCGATCACCCTGCGGTTCACCTTTGATCCGTCAATCCTTTTACATACGTCGGAGAGGTCTTTAAACGGGCCGTTTTCATTGCGTTCCTCAATGATGCTTTCCACCGCCTTCAGGCCCACGTTCTTGATTGCTGCAAGCCCAAACCGGATGCTGCCCTCGACAACGGTAAAATCCGACTGGCTTTCATTGAGGTCCGGGGGCAGTATGGGGATCGCCATTTCCCGGCACTCCGCAATGTTTTTAATGGTCTTGTCCTGGTTCCCCATGTCCTGGGTCAGGAGGGCGGCCATAAACTGTACCGGATAGTGGCTTTTCAAAAAGGCCGTCTGGTAAGCGATCATGGCATAGGCCGCAGAATGGGATTTGTTAAATCCGTATCCCCCGAACTTGTCTATGAGCATGAAAAGCTTTTCTGCCATTTTCTTGGGGACACCGTTTTCTGTTGCCCCCTTAGTGAATCGCGCCTGGTGTTTGGCCATGACCTCTTGATTTTTCTTTCCAATGGCCTTCCGCAGTTCGTCTGCCTCGGCCAGGCTGTAATTGGCCAGTACCTGGGCGATCTTCATGACCTGTTCCTGATACAGGATCACCCCGTAGGTTTCCCGAAGGATGGGTTCCAGCGCGGGAAGAAAATACTTGATTTTGCCGTTTCCGTGCTTTCCCTGGATGAAATCGTCCACCATGTTGCTGCCCAGGGGGCCGGGTCTGTAAAGTGCCACGAGGGCCACCAGGTCTTCGAAGACCCCCGGTCTGAGTCTTCGAAGCAGTTCCTTCATCCCGGCGCTTTCCAGTTGGAACACCCCGGTGGTTCTCCCCTCACCACACAGACGATAGGACGGCTCATCGTCGAGGGGGATCTCATCGATATCAATACGGTCCCCCGTCGTCTCTTCAATAAGTCTTAAGGTGTGTTTGATCACGGTCAGGGTCTTAAGCCCCAGAAAGTCAAACTTGATCAACCCCAGCTTTTCAATCTGGTCCATAGTGAACTGGGTCATGATTTCATCATTGGACCCTTTGAAGAGGGGGAGATATTCTACAAGCGGCCTGTCCGAAATCACCACACCGGATGCGTGGGTGGAGGCATGCCTTGAGAGTCCCTCAAGAGAGCGGGCGATCTTCATAAGCTTTCGCTTGTCCGCTTCCCCTTCTTCGAGTTTTTTCAGCTCAGGTTCCTCAGCAATGGCCTTTTCCAGGCTCACTCCGGGCCCTTCGGGAATCAGCTTGGCGATCTTGTCCACATCTCCATAGGGGATACTGAGGGTGCGGCCCACATCCCTTATGGCACCCTTGGCCTTCATGGTTCCGAAGGTGATAATCTGCCCGACGTTATCGCGTCCGTATTTGTCCGCCACGTATTGAATCACTTCATCCCTGCCGTTCATGCAAAAATCAATATCAATATCAGGCATGCTGATGCGTTGCGGGTTCAGGAACCTCTCGAAAAGAAGGCCGTATTTGATGGGATCGATGTTGGTAATGTTGAGGCAGTAGGCCACCAGAGAGCCGGCGGCTGATCCCCGCCCGGGACCCACCGGGATGTCTGCACTGCGCGCATATTCAATAAAGTCGGAGACAATCAGAAAATAGCCCGCAAAACCCATCTGGTTGATGGTCTCCAGTTCAAATGAGAGCCTCTCCAGATACTCCTTTTTGAGTTCGGATGGCAGGGTGCCCTCATCTGTTTCCTTTTTGTTCAGGCGCACCTTGAGTCCTTTTTTGGCCTCTTGCACAAGCATCTCATTCAGGCTGGTCTTCTCGGGAACGTGGAACACGGGATACTTGTACTGTCCGAATTCCATTTCAAACTGACAGCGCCTGGCGATGTCCACGGTATTATCCAGGGCTTCCCCAAAGCCATCCCCCCTTAGGGCGGACTCCATTTCGGCCCGGGATTTCAGGAAAAACTCCCTGGTGGAGAGCTTCATACGCTTCGGGTCGTCGAGGGATTTGCCCGTCTGGATACAGAGAAGGATGTCATGGGCCTCCCAGTCCTCCCTGTTGAGATAGTGGCAGTCGTTCGTGGCCACAAGGGGAAGGGAGAG
>JAFDIX010000987.1 GCA_019307805.1 Deltaproteobacteria bacterium
ATCATTATTGATATCATCCTCTTTGAAACGCTTTTCATGCGGCGCCATGAACTCATCGTGACTGATCTTTCCATCTTTATTAGCATCCATACGGTTAAGACCGGTATTCACTTTTTTTTCAAGGGCCCTTCGAGCAACCTCTTCACGAGACATTGGCGAAGAAAGCTCATCTACTGAGATCTTTTGCAGTACCTCTCCACCGATATCTTCTATCGGTTTTGCCAGAGCGCGATAGCCTGTCGATGAAACCAACACAGTTCCTAGAATCAAGATCAAGGTCTTGTACTTCTTCATCGTAGTCAACCCCTCCTGCTTATATTAGAGCAAATCTCACATTCCATCCACATTCATACCTTTGCTTCAAACTAATGACAAGCAGTGCATCCGCCAGGGTTATCGCACTCGTGTGGCTTCAGCACCTTAATCCTCTCGGTGTTACTGTCCACCGGAACACCCTCATCATAAACCGTTACCCACACCTTTCGCTTTCTGTACTCTCCACCTCCATGCTTAAACCAGGAACAATCCTTTTTCTTGAACGGTATCTTTATCTTGATCATGATGTCGGTCCATAGCTTTATCTTACGACTGGTTGAATCATAGGTCTTCGGGCCGATATGAACCACACTATCGCCCTGAATATCACCAAAGCCCGAACCCTTGATCCTTATCTTCTCGCCGGGGTAACATTTGCTGTTTCCGATCTTGTCAATGACCGGAGCTGGGAAAACATCAACAACCGTAATAGTGATGGTCTCTGAATCACTCAGCGGGGGTACGCAATTATCCGTCACTGTAAAGAGTACACCTGGGTATACCCCTGCCTGTTCGTACCCCGGTATCCAGCTAAATGTCCGGGTAGTCGGATTAAAATTGGCCCCGGGCGGCAGGCTGTTAGCGGCGTAGGTCAAAACATTCTCAACATTGGGGTCCCATGCACTTATGCTAAACTCCAGGAGGTTTCCCTCGTCCACCATCTTATCACCTATGGGATCAAGGACTGGGGCTTGATTCGGGCCGCAAATCACCGTCATCCTGGCTGAAGCATCCCACAAAGAGACATCTGTAGATAAGATAACACCCTCTGCGATCGACACAGTAGCACTGGTATCTTGACCTTCAACTGATTCTGAAGAAACCGTGGCCTGACTGGCCCTTGCGATGTCACAATCAGGGATTTGTCCATCCTGGTCGAGCTTCAATACCCAGAAATCACTGCTGGCCACATCAAAAGACCAGGTATCACCTGCCACAATATAGCCACCATCCGTGGTCTGTCGGATCGACGAGGCGGTATCATAAACACTCCCCCCATAAGTCCTCTCCCAGGCAATGACACCATCTTGGGGCGGATTACCCCCCGGCCCGTCCGGATCCCACCCGTCAGGATGCAGCTTCAGGACCCAAAAATCAGCGCTGCCCACACCAAAAGACTGGGTATCTCCTGCCACAATATAGCCACCATCCGTGGTCTGTCGGATTGATGAAGCAGCATCGCGGTGGTCATCTGGGTCATCATTCCCCCCATAAGTCCTCTCCCAGGCAACGATTCCATCTTGGGGTGGAACACCCCCCGGCCCGTCCGGATCCCACCCGTCAGGATACAGCTTCAGGACCCAGAAATCATAATCACCGGCACCAAAGGAGTTTGTGTAACCTGCCACGACATAGCCGCTGTCCACGCGACATTTCCGTTATCATCAAGCTTCAACACCCAAACATCAACACTGCTCGTATCAGAACCAGTCTTGCCGGCTACAACATATCCATTAGGTTCTCCCAGTCCGTCAAAGGTCTGCTGGATGGAATGGGCATAATTATCACCTTCGCCGTCGTATGAGTTCTGCCAGGCAATGACCCCATCTTGGGGCGGATCACCCCCCGGCCCGTCCGGGTCCCACCCATCGGGATGGAGCTTCAGGACCCACAAATCATCACTACTCCCATCAAAACCAGTCTTAGTCTTGCCGGCTACAACATACCCATTAGGTTTTCCCAGTCCGTCAAAGGTCTGCTGGATGAAATAGGCGTAATCATTACCACCATCGTTATCATATGCT
>JAFDIX010000267.1 GCA_019307805.1 Deltaproteobacteria bacterium
TATAGGTGCTTTCGTCATTCCGGGCTTGACCCGTGGTTCGACAGGCTCACCACCCTGAGCGAAGTCGAAGGGGAATCCAGCGGTATTCCTTAGGCTTGCGCTTCTGGATGCCGGATCAAGTCCGGCATGACAAGTGCGAATTGAACGATGTTTCGAATTATGACACATCCTCAGAGGACCCGGATTCTATATTTTTACATGTGGGACACAACGCTGGATGTGAATTGGAGAAATAGGGAATGAAGGTTGATGCGGTTGTTTTTGATCTTGACGGAACATTGATAGACACACTGGATATCTATTGCCGAATCCTCAATATTGCATTGGAACGACTCGGGTTTCAGCCGGTTGCCAGGGAGATCGTAGTAGGTGCGGCAAGAGAGGGCGATTTTGAATGGAGCCGGGTCTTGCCCAGGGGATTGGGCAGCAAAATGGACGATACTGTCGCCCAGGTGAGAGAAATCATTGAGGGTTTGTACAAAAAGGCACTGCACGAGGAAGCAGAACTGATTCCAGGGGCATCGGAAATCCTCAAAAAGATATCCGCCATGGGGCTGAAGATGGCCCTGGTGACTTCCACCCCATGGGAGTATCTGCAGATCAAGTTAAAGCCCCTGAGGAAGGCGGGGGTAGCAGACCTTTTCGATGTGGTTATTACAAGCGATGACGTCCTTCGAAAGAAACCCGCACCAGAGCCGCTCATCACCTGCGGGAAAAGACTGGGCGTCCCCATGGAAAGGGCCGTCTATGTGGGGGATTCCCGGGTGGACATCCGGGCGGGAAAGGCGGCCGGTATGCAGACCGCCGGTGTCCTCACAGGTATGGAAGACCGGGAGTCTCTGGGCAGAGAGCATCCCGATGTCATCATCGACAATGTGACAGGTCTCAGGTCGCTGATAGGCGAAGGAGGTTGAATTGAGAGGACGTTAATTCTCCTCAGCTGGCGGGGTCTCCTTCTCCTTTTCCTCAGCTGGCGGGGTCTCCTTCTCCTTTTCCTCAGCTGGCGGGGCCTCCTTCTCCTCTTCCTCAACTGGCGGGGCCTCCTTCTCCTTTTCTTTCTTTTTGGCACGTTTTTTCTGTTGACGCTTGCTCTTTTGGCCGTCTTCTTTCTTGGATTTCTTTTTGGAGGCCTTTTCCTTCTCTTTGGGAGCGGCCGATTTTTCCGCTTTTGCCTTTGCCATTTCTTCGACTTTTTGCTCCCGACCTTCGATAACCTTCAATCTGTCATTGGTTTCCCTGATCTGAGCCCTGAATTTTTTGACCGAGGAATCCCTGGTGATCTGTTTCGAGTCAAGCCCCTTTTCACCTAAAAGGGACAGGCGTTCTGCGAGTTTCCTTTCAAAATAGATCTTTTGTTGCAGCCTTGCTTCTTTGGTTTTGGATGGCATCTTATTTCTCCCTTCTTTCTTAACCACAAATTACCCCGGGGCCATTATCTGCACCGGGGGTGATTGCGCTCTCATCCATAATAATCTATGCTGTACTGGTTCACTTATCAGGAATTTGCGCAAGAATAAACTGTAAAATTGAACAACCCTTTCAAAAATAGCCTGTGATACGGGGTAACCCATGGAGAGTCTTCTGGACTATGGCATCAGGGCGGTCCTCTGGTTTCAGCAATTCAGTCCGCAACTGGATGTGCCCTTTAAAATACTTACCCTGCTCGGACAAACCTTTTTCTTTCTCCTGCTTATGCCCTTCCTTTACTGGTGTCTGGACCGTTCCATGGGCCTGAGGCTGACCATCCTTTTTTTGCTGTCCGCCTACCTGAATACTGTTGCAAAGGTGCTTGCCGGGCAGCCCAGGCCATTTCAGTATGACGCCAGGGTCAAACAGTTGTTCAGCGCCGGGGGCGGAGGATTTCCCAGCGGGCATACACAGAGCGCGGTAATCGTCTGGGGATTCCTCGGGGCACAGTACCGCAATATTTGGATGTGGGGAATCGCCCTATTGCTCATCGTTTTTATCCCCCTTTCCAGGATTTACCTCGGGGTGCATTTTCCCACGGACCTGCTGGGAGGCTATGTGCTGGGCGCCCTTCTCCTGGTCCTCTATCTTCAGTTGGAGGAAAGGGTGGGAGCATGGCTGGAAAAAAAGGGGTTTGTCTGGCAAATGGGCGTAGCCGTTGTCATCCCCTTTCTCCTTTTATTGGTGTTCCCACAGGGAGGCAAACACATTATCGACGCCTGCGCAACCCTGATGGGTGTGGGTGCGGGCGCGGCACTGGAGCAAAAGTGGATCAGATTCGACTCGGGGGGGCTGTGGTGGAAACGGTTATCGCGATTTCTAGTGGGAGGCCTTGTCCTGTTTGCCCTCTGGTGGGGTTTACGGATACTCATTGGCGGTTTGGAACCCCAGGGTTTCTATCGATTTACCAGGTATTTATTGACGGGACTCTGGGTCGGGGCCGGAGGGCCATGGATTTTTGTAAGAACGGGTTTGGCGGACAAACGGTGAGGAATGTTTTGGGTTTGAAATATCCCATGAAATAATGATAGAAACTCTGGTTAGTCAATCCCAGGAGGAGAGGTGCTTTGAAACAGGTAGGCAGATTGCATGTGCTTACGGATACAGCGCTGCAGACCCGTTTTTCCCACGTGGATCTCACCCGCCTGGCCATTGCCGGGGGGGCGGATACGATCCAGTTCAGGCAAAAGGGCGGAGCCACCCGGGAGATGATCCAGGTCGCCAAAGAGATGAAGGCATTGTGCCGGGAGGCAGGCGCAAATTTTATCGTCAACGATCGTATCGATGTGGCTATTGCCTCCCGGGCAGACGGGGTTCACCTGGGGCAGGATGATTTTCCCATCCCACTGGCACGCAAACTCCTCGGTAAAGGCGCTATCATTGGGGGATCTGCCGTCACACTTGAAGATGCGAATAAGTGCCATTCCGAGGGTGCGGATTATGTGGGCTTTGGCCCGGTCTATCCCACAACCTCAAAGGATGATGCAGGCCCGGTCACAGGCCTTGCCCTTCTCAAGGAGGTGGTTGCGAATATTCCCCTGCCCATCATTGCCATTGGTGGTGTAAGTACGGAAAATACGCCGGAGGTCTTGAAGGCGGGGGCTCGAGGAATTGCCATCATCTCGGCGGTGTGCTGTCAGCCTGATCCTGAGAAGGCGACCAGGGACCTTTACAGGGCCTTGCAACCCGGAATCTGATAGGAAAATATGTCTGAAATACTGGCCACAGTCGGAGAGTTCGGGTTGATTGACCGCATCCACAGCCTTCTCCGAGAGGAGGGCATCCAGCTTCCCGAAGTTGCCCTCGGAATCGGAGACGATGCCGCATGCCTCACGCCCCGCCCCGGGTATGAACTGCTGGTCACTTGCGACGCGATAGTAGAGGGTCGACACTATCTGCCCGAAACCATTTCCCCCAGGGATCTGGGAAGGCGGGCCATGACCCTCAATATCAGTGATATTGGAGCCATGGGGGGGATGCCCAGGTTTGCCCTTGTCTCTCTGGGTCTCAAGGGAGAGACGCCTGTTCATGATGTGGAAGACATGTACCGGGGCTTTATGGACGAGCTTAACCCCCTTGATGCGGCCGTCGTGGGCGGAAATCTCACAAAATCAGGGGATCGTGCGTTCATCGATATCACCCTCATCGGGGAGGTGGAGCCGGTCACTCGGGTGTGCCGTTCGGGTGCCAGGCCCGGGGATGCCATTCTCGTGACTGGATATCCGGGCCAGTCGGCCGCAGGATTGGAAATTCTTTTGAAGGGAAAGTGCCCGGGAATTCCCATGGAACATCCTGTGGTTAGAGCCTACCTGAGGCCTTTCCATCGTGCCAGGGAAGGTCGCGCTATTGCCAAGACCGGATATGTTACCGCCATGATAGACACGAGCGACGGATTCCCGGGGGATCTTGGCCACATCTGCAGGTCGAGTTGTGTGGGGGCGGAGTTGTGGGAAGCAAAGTTCCCCCTGGGCGGAGAACTGCAACGGGCGGCCCTTGAACTTAAAAGGGATTCCCTGGACCTGTTTCTCGGGGAAAGCGATGACTATGAATTGATTATCACCTGTTCCCAGGACCGGGTGAATCTTATTAAAAAGGTCCTTGCCTCCCTGGGCCCGCTCCCGGTATCTGAGGTGGGAAAGATCACCCAAAATGAGGGAGAGATGGTATTGATCCGTAAAAATGAATCGCGAGACAAACTCACCCCCATGGGGTGGGATCATTTTAGAGAGTGAGGAAATCTGGAAATGTACAGTGAAGATTTGGCTCAGAAGGCAGCGGACAACCTGAAGGCGATCAGGGAAAAGAAACCACTGATTCACAACATTACAAATTACGTGGTCATGAACACTACGGCCAATGCCCTTCTGGCATGCGGTGCTTCCCCTGTAATGGCACATGCTGCTGAAGAAGTGGAGGAGATGGTTTCCTTTGCAGGCGCCCTGGTCCTGAATATCGGAACCCTCACGCCCCCTTGGATCGATTCCATGATACGGGCGGGAAAGCGGGCCAATGAACTCAATGTCCCTATTGTCCTGGACCCTGTTGGGTCCGGGGCAACCGCCCTGAGGACCGAATCGGCAAAGCGAATTATTGACGAACTCAATGTCACCGTGGTGAGGGGGAACGCTTCAGAAGTGCTCTCCCTGGCCCATGAGGGATCACGCACAAAGGGTGTGGACTCTATCCACAGCGTAGACGAGGCATCCGATGCGGCGGTCGTGCTTGCCAATGAATTGAACACGACCCTCGTGATAACAGGCGAGGTGGACCTGGTGACGGACGGGATACGGATTCATTTGATTTACAACGGGGACCCCTTGATGGGATATGTCACCGGTACGGGTTGTATGGCAACCACCATGATCGGGGCCTTTATGGCCGTGGATCAGGATGCCGTTAACGGCGCGAGCACGGCCCTTGCTTATTACGGGCTGGCGGGTGAGAGGGCGGCTTCCAAGGCAGAGGGTCCGGGAACATTTCAGGCAATGCTGTTTGATGCCCTCTACGGGCTGGATGAAAAGGCGGTGAAGGAAGGGGCGAAGATCAGGACCTAGGAGGTAATATTTACTTTGATAGGGAGAGCGAGGAGATGAAGGCCCTTTATTTCCGGGAACACGGTGCCTTGGATGCCATCGAGTACGGGGATGTCCCCGACCCGGTTCCCGGCCCGGGTGAAGTGCGGGCCTGTGCCATCAATCACCTGGATATCTGGGTAAGACGCGGGTGGCCCGGACTGAAACTGGAAATGCCCCACTGGTGCGGCGCCGATGTGGCCGGTGAAATTGCCCATCTTGGTGAGGGGGTCACTGGTTGGGAAATAGGGCGAAGGGTGGTGGTGGACCCGGGGATAAACACCAGCGAAGACGAGTTTACCAGGCGGGGTGATGTAAGTATCAGCCCCGGGTACTATGTTCTGGGTGAACATGTGAGGGGCGGCGCTGCAGAGTATATCGCCGTTCCTCATGAAAATCTGGTGACAATGCCCGAGGATCTGGACTTCCCCACAGCAGCAGCCCCTTTGCTGGTGAGTCTCGCGGCCTGGCGGATGCTCATTCACCAGGCAAAGGTCAGGGCCGGGGAGTCGGTTCTGGTGGTGGGTGCCGGAGGCGGGGTCAACAGCATGGCCATCCAGATCGCTAAGCTGGCAGGTGCTACAGTACTTGTGGTAGCAGGCAACAAGGAGAAGGGGCAGCAGGCACTGGAACTGGGGGCTGATGTGGTCTTGGACCGGTCCCGGGTGGACTGGGGACGGGAAGTGTACAGGGTCACCGGCAAAAGGGGGGTGGATGTGGTGGTGGACAATGTGGGTAAGGCGACCCTCACCACAAGTATGACGGCCGTGGCCCGGGGGGGGCGAATCGTTATCATAGGCAACACGAGCGGCCCTGTTGCGGAGATCGATATCCGCTATATTTTTGGAAAACAGATCAGTCTGATTGGAAGTACTATGGGATCACACCAGGATTTCAGGGTAGTCACCGGTCTGCTGTGGGAGGGTAAATTGAGACCGGTCATTGACCGTGTGATGCCCCTCAGTGCAGGCAAGGAGGCCTACGGGATTCTGGAAAGGGGAGAACAGTTCGGGAAAATCGTACTGGAACCCTAGGGAAGTTCATTTGACTGAACCTTTGGAGGATGTGAATGATGGGTCTCAACGGATTGTGGAAAGGCGTTAGAATGAAGCCGTTTTTGGTTTTATTATCCTTATCATCACACGAGAAAGTGAGTAAACCCATGCATCCTTTCGGCAAAAGCAAGACTCCATGTGGTTGCATAGCCGTCCTTCTGCTTGCCTTTCTTTTTGTAGTGGCAGGGGGCTGTGCAGGTATGCCCCCCAAAGGGGCTCTCCAGTTTGATCCCGTTTTGGTGCAACCCATCCAGACCGTTCTGGATGCGGCCCTCATTCGATACAGACTCCCCGGGGCAGTTCTGGGCATACGTGACCCAAAGGGGGCTACCCATTTCTGGACAAGCGGCCTGGCTGATTTGGAAATGGGCAAGGCCATGGACCGGGATCTCTATTTCCGAATCGGAAGCGTGACCAAGTCTTACACCGCCACAATCATCCTTCAGTTGGCGGATGAGGGGCTTGTTGCCCTGGATACCCCAATCGATCACTATCTCCCCGGCAAAGTGGCCCAGGGAGAGAATATAACCGTCCGCGATCTCCTGGAGATGCGGAGCGGGCTGGGGAATTACAGCAAGAACCCCGCTTTTTTTAATTCATTGGAACATAACCCCGGGCGGGTCTGGTCTCCGGATGAGTTGCTCAATTTCAGTAACACCAACAAGGGAAAGCCGGGAGGTTCCTTTGAGTATAACAATGCAAACTATATCATCCTGGGCATGCTCATCGAGACAGTCACCCAGAGTTCATACCGTGAACAGGTGAAGAAAAAAATTCTCAAGCCCCTGGCCATGACCAAGACATTCGTCCCCATCAGCAACGACATGCCGACTCCTTTCGCCCGTGGTTACCTGTATGAGGAGGGGGCTGTGATCGACGGCACCTTCTCCCTGGACCCCTCGGTAGCCTGGTCTTCAGGCAATATCATCTCTACGGCCTCGGACCAGCTTGTCTGGATAAAGGCCCTTGAGGAAGGTCGACTCCTTTCAAAGGAGACCCACAAGGAGCAGTTCGCTGTGAAGGGTATCAAGAGTACCCCGGGCAGGGCCTACGGTCTGGGGGTGGGGAGAGACAAGGGTGCAACGGGGCATGGAGGAAATTACAACAATGCCTATACTTCCTGTATATACAGGTATCACGGGTATGATTTTGTTGTTTTGGTGAACGGGCAGGGAAAGGAAGCGATTTCTAAAGAGGCCAAGGCATCAAATGTCTTCTGGAGAGTGATCGAGGACATGGGATTTTGAAGCGGCCAGTCCAATAGATAAAATAATAGGGCATAGGAAATAGCCTGCAAGGACAGAAAGGAAAAAAGTCAAAATGAAAAGACCAGAATTGACGCTTGAAAACAAAATCGCGCTCATTACCGGTGCTTCCGGCGGGATAGGGGGCGCCATTGCCAAGGTATTCGGCGCTGCCGGCGCAAAAGTGTTTCTCCATGGGACCTCTGAGGAAAAACTGAAAAAACTGTCCGGAGAACTGGATACAGAGAGCATACCAAATGCCTACAAAGCGATTGATATTAACATCTCCGGGGCTGCGCAGGAACTGGTGGATGCCGTGGTCAATGAAATGGGAACCATCGATATCCTTGTCAATGCTGCAGGGATCAACCGACCCCAGAAGCCCGAAGAGGTGACAGAAGAGAATTGGGACGATGTCATGAACATCAATCTGAAGGCCCTCTTTTTTGTGTCCCAGGCAGCAGGCAAAATAATGATCGAGAGGGGGGGAGGGAAGATCGTGAATATATCTTCCCAGGCAGGGGTTGTTGCATTGCCACTGAGGGCGGCCTACTGTTCCAGTAAGGGTGGTGTCAACCAACTCACACGAGCCCTCGCCCTGGAGTGGGCGGAGCACAATATCTCCGTAAACGCCGTGGCCCCGACCTTTGTCCAGACCCCCTTTACCGAAAGTATGTTCAAGGATGAAGATTTTAAAAAGTATGTCCTGGACAGTATCCCAATGCGGAGAATGGCCACACTGGAAGAGGTGGCCAATACCACACTCTTCTTTGCATCAGACCTGGCCGACATCGTCACCGGTCAAATACTTCCGGTGGACGGGGGCTGGACAATCAAGTAGTTTGGGCTTGGGTATTCCTCATGACCTCCCTGAAGATCACCAGTTTCTGAACGTCCTGGGTGCCTTCTCCCAGGGAGGATGCCCAGGCATCCATTG
>JAFDIX010000988.1 GCA_019307805.1 Deltaproteobacteria bacterium
AGCCGTGCAGAGCCCGCATTGATAGCAGGATTTCAGGGCTTCTCCTCCAGCCTCGATTATAGCCTCGGCTACTTCACTGAGCGGATTCACAATTTCCATTTACTATTCCATTATTAATTTAATGATTTTAACATCGTAATTTAAGGTGTCAGGTGTCAGTGTTTAGGTATGGCAGATAAATCTTCAATCGTCAATATTCAATTAAAACAGGTCATCATCTCCGCCTCCAGGCATCTCACCATGCTCCTGAAGGTACTGCTGGATCAACTCACTTTCCCGCTGAGAGTACATCTTATCTTCTTCAAAATCAAACCAGGCTGCATTTTCATAATCTCCAAGTGCTTCGAGCAGACTCTGACGCAGAGTACCGGTCCCTTTTATGGAAATGACCTTTTTTCCATCATCATAGAGTTGAAATACTCCCTCGTCTTCAGACACTTGGTTTATATTTTCCTCATTGAAGACCAGTATTTTTTCAGGGGGAGAGGGGTTACTTTCAAGATATAGGCGTAAATCGCATTGGAGACAACGCCTGGCCTCTTTTACTGCCTGCTCATCATCATACCCAAGAGCAACTTCCTGAAATCCCTGGCGTCTTGCCTTTAATTCAAGCTCAGGAACCTTTTCACGCGGCCATGAAGCAAAGCCTTCATCCCGACCTATGAGCTGATCAGGAGCATCCCTTTCAAACAGTACTTCCTCGATGTCTCCTGTGCCTCCCAGGGCCTCGTCTATGGATGATGCTGCCTTTCGCCCGGCAGCAATAGCATGAATAATAGTTCATGCCAGTCTCAAGTGTGTCTTCATCTACCACAATAAGGCCCTTATCTACAGAGATCTGGCTCTTGTCTTCAAGAAATTTCAGATCAGACGCCTGGCCTATGGCCAAAACAACCTGATCTCCTTCCATCTTCTCCTTTGTATCTTCAAAAGAGGGATTGAAAACGCACTTGTCATCAAATACCGACACACAATGAACCAGCTCCATACCCGTGATTTGTCCATTTTCGCTCAGAATTTTGTGTGGTCCCCATGAAGTCATCAACCGGACACCTTCGTCTAATACGCCCTGGATCTCCCATTCGTGGGCAGGCATCTCCTCCCTGCCCTCAAGACAAACCATGGTCACATCATTGGCTCCGCATCTCATTGCGCTAATGGCCACGTCAACCGCCACATTGCCGCCTCCAACCACGATAACCCTGTTTTTGAGATGAATATCCTCTCCTTCCGCAACCTGTCTGAGAAAATCAACACCCCATAAAACATCGGGCGAATCAGATCCTTCCAGCGGGATACGCCGGCTCAGTTGGGCCCCAACACCCAGAAATACAGCATCAAATCCGTCATTCTTGATCTGGTCCAGGGTAACGTCCCTGCCCAGAGTCTGATTGGGTCTAAACTCAACTCCAAGGTCCAGGATTTCATTAATTTCCTTATCCAGAATATCTTTAGGAAGACGGTAGTAAGGGATGCCATAACGCATCATACCTCCAGGCTCGGCATGGCCGTCAAAAATTGTAACTGTATACCCCTGCTTCCTGAGATAAAAGGCCGCTGTTAAACCGGCAGGCCCGGCCCCAACAATCGCTACTTTTTTCCCTGTATCATTCCCTGCCCTTGAGTTTTTCTTCCACAGCCCCTTTTCGCCGTCAGCAGCATATCTCTTGAGAGCACAGATAGATACGGGCCCATTTACTTCTCCCCTCCTGCATACATCTTCACAGGGATGAATGCATACCCTGCCAAGAATTCCGGGCAAAGGCACTTTTTCCCTGATTACTGCATTTGCCTCGTCTCTTTTCCCTTGGGCGATCAGTCTCAAATACCCTGGAACATCAATATGGGCAGGACAGGCCTCTTTGCATGGGACAATATCTTCTTCCTTCTTACCCGGTCGCACGGATTTGTCCATCAGAGCGCCCGTAGGGCAGACCTCAACACACGCCGTGCAGAATTTACACCCGGAATCCTCAAGCGTAGGGCCAAGTGTCCCCACCTGGACCTGTCCCTTTTCATCATACACAAAGCCCAGGGCCTCAACCCCCCTGAGATCGCGGCATGCGCGTATGCACCTTGTGCAACCGATACAAAGATTATAGTCCCTTATAAAAAGGGGTTGGCTTTCAAGTATGGGAAGATCGGTGGGCACCCATTTTGGTGTTGTAGGAGAGATACCCACGTAGTTGGCCACATTCTGGAGTTCACAGTGGCCAAACAGTGTGCAGCATCTTTCGTTTTCCGGAACATTAGAGGAGCATTGACTCCGGCTGCAGCCTTCCTGTTGGGCACAGGTCAG
>JAFDIX010000989.1 GCA_019307805.1 Deltaproteobacteria bacterium
AATGCCCCATATCGAGGTTTATCATCAAAACACACCCGCTCCAAATAATAAACTTGGAACCAAGGGAGTGGGTGAGGCCGGTGCGATCCCGGTGCCGGCTGCTTTTGCACAGGCGCTGGAGAATGCCTTGCCGGAATACGATCTGGAAATAACTGAAACGCCGCTCAGCCCTAACCGTCTATATGAGCTGCTTCACAAGCAGGAGGACTAAAGATGAAAGTTGAAGGAGAACACCTGTTTAACGGCACCCAGCAGCAAGTCTGGGACTTATTTCGAGATACCGAGGTCATGGCTGCCGCGCTCCCGGGAACAAAAAAAATGGAGCTGGTTGGAGAGAATACTTACGAAGCAGTCATGAATGTCCGCGTAGGACCAGTAGTTGGAGAATTTTCTGGCCAGCTGGTGATCTCCAATGAGGAACACCCCAATAGCTATACCATGACCGTTGATGGTCGCGGAAAACCGGGTTTTTTGAAAGGTGTCGGGGATGTCATTCTTACAAATCAGGGAGCGAATCAAACTATGATGGGTTATACCGGAGAAGTGCAAATTGGGGGCAAGCTAGCTGCTGTGGGACAGCGCCTGATCGACACGGTCGCAAAAAGCATAATCAACCAGGCCTTTGAAACCTTGGACCGGATATTGGCAGAGAAGACCGCAGCTGAGGTAGATGATCGGGAAGTTGAATACCAGGGAGCCTCAGAGAAAGATTACGCTGCCACGATTGCGAAGGATATGGTAGGCGGAATCTTTTCAGCGCTCAAGGGAAAAAAGAAAGACGGGAAGTGATTTTTGTTTTGGGTTGATCCTGCTATTCACGCTGTTCTGAGTACGGCTTTGTGAGACACTGGACTCTGATTTTCTGACTGTTTCTTCAAGTTTGTTATTGACAAATGGTTAGGTTTGATTAGAATGAAGTATGTAATGAAAAACAAGAAACGAAGGTCACAATTTCTAAGATGCCCAGGAGCGGTCACGCTTTCCAGGACATCTTTTGTTTATTAGAAGAACCCATTTGTGGTTCTTTTTTTTTGCAATAATGGTTAGCTAGAACATAAAGATCGGATAAGCATTACTAAGTATTAATATCCGGGTTAATAATACTAGGTGGGAAATAATGGAAAAATACCTGGGAAAAGGAGGTGGTTGGATATCCTGCGACAGTCTCTACCAGAATTTATCTTGATAGAAGGTCCAATTAATTATCCAAAGGAGAGAATAAATGGCAATTGCGGATCGAAAAATACCAGGTTATCTTCCTAATGAAGTTCCTCCAATTGGGAAGATGATTATCTTGGGCTTCCAGCATGTGGGTTCCATCTTTCAACCGTGCTCTTTGTGGCTGGAATGGCGACAGTTGTGGCATTGATCCTGTCAAAGTGGCGGATCGGGAAATTCATCCCCCTCTTTTATGGATCAAGCTTCAGTTATCTGACCGCCTACCTGGCCATTACCAATGCCCAGTGGGGCGTTCCAGCAAGCGACGAATTGATCAGTCTAATGCAGGCTGGTATTCTCGTTACAGGTGTAATCAATATCGTCATCGGCTTTATCATCAAAGCCGTTGGCAAAGAAGCGATTGACAAAGTCCTGCCCCCCATTGTCACAGGCTCCGTTGCCTGCATCATAGGTTTTGGCCTTGGGTTTGCCGCTCTTGGTATGGCTGAAACTAACTGGCTGGTGGCAATGGTTACTCTGGTAGTCACCATTCTGATGTCAGTATATCTGCGCGGAAAGGGATTTATAGGAATGATCCCTATCCTGTTGGGTGCAATCGTAGGATATCTCGTATCCTGGCCATTGGGCCTGATCGATTTCTCTGGCGTAGCAGTAGCTAACTGGCTGGTAGTTCCCCATTTCACCTTCCCGACCTTCACGGGCGCGATGGTTGTAACGGCGATCTTCAGCATCAGCATCATGGCCATAGCAACTATTCCAGAATCCACTGCCCACCTGTACCAGATCAGTCTATATGTTGATCGGTATGCCGAAAAAGTTGGAGAGGAACCCTATCATCTAGATCAGCATATCGGGTTTAACCTGATCCTGGACGGCATTGGTGACTTCATCAATGGTATGTTTGGTTCTACTGCAGGCACCAACTACGGCGAGAACAACTCGTTGATGGCAATCACCCTCAACTACTCAGGACCCGTACTGATCATGGCTGGCGCCATTTCCATGCTTTTGGGTTTCATCGGAAAACTGGAAGCGCTAGTTGCCACGGTCCCTCTGGCAGTTAGTGGCGGATTAGCTATCTACCTGTTTGGTGTAATCGGCATGCAGGGTATCGCACTCATGGTTGAGAATAATGTCAGCCTCTTCAGCTCCCGCAACCTGGCCGTTGGCGCTGTGATCATGGTCATCGGCATCGGTGGAAATATTGGATATGCGGGCGGATTCCTGCCCATCCCCATCCTGCAGGGCATTTTCCCCAGCGGATTACCCGCCATCGCGACAGCTGCCGTGCTCGGTATACTGATCAATGCGATTTTCCTGGTTTTTACACCGCCAGAAGCAATGGAACTCTAAGAAACTCCTAAAAATTTGATAAATGGGCATCCCCTCCCAGGCGGATGCCCATTTCTTATTGACAAGATTCCAGCGAGAACAGGAAATTAGTAACCCCCCGTGCCCCATGAGTGGGGTGTATAATCAAAATCTACCTTTTTGAACCCAATTTTGGTTTAAAAAGTAGATTTTCAACGCTTTCAAAATAATCACCAGGAATCAAAAAAAGCTTTTATATTTAAGTATAATTATTGATCATCGCAGGACTGGCAGGAGGATTTATTATGTTGGCTCGTCCCGGATTACCAGA